>JAILDS010000011.1 GCA_024689165.1 Clostridia bacterium | reverse complement strand
TCCCGGCCGTCGCGGTGATCCCGGTGGCAGCGAGGACGTCCCGCACCAGCGTAACGGTGAGAGTGCGGGCGTCGGTCCTGTACAGTTTCAGGTAGTCGGTCAGATCGATGAACACCTCGTCCACCGAGTATATGTGTATGTCCTCGGGCGCGATGCGCCGGAGATAGACGGCGTATATCTCGGAGCTGACCTCCATGTATTTTGCCATACGCGGCGGCGCGATGATAAAATCCGCCTCGAGCGTGCGGTCGGCCGCGAGTTCAGACGCCACCCACGACTTCCGGCGCAGCGGCCGCCCTCCGTTGGCGGCGCGTCTTTTCGCGTTCACTTCCTTCAGCTTCGCCTGGGCCTCGAAGAGCCTCGGTCGTCCGGGGATGCCGCAGGCCTTGAGCGACGGCGAAACGGCGAGGCAGATGGTCTTGGCCGTGCGCGTCTCGTCGGCCACCACGAGGTTGGTGTTGAGCGGGTCGAGCCCGCGCGCGACGCATTCGACCGACGCGTAAAACGATTTCAGATCTATCGCGGCGTATATCCGCTCATCCAACTTCTCCGCCTCCCTTCATACGGGATAAGATCGTTCCGCCCCGCCCCTGCACCGGGCCGGACGTGCGGGCTCCGTGGTCCGGAAGCCGCGCTCAGACCGCCTTGATGACGAACCTGCACACTCCCTGTATCATCAGCCGGTCGACTTCTATCGTTTTGCCCGGATAGACGGCCTCGTTCTCGAATCTCAGCACCGCCCGGCCGGACTTCGCGTCGAGCCCCTCGAAGCGCTTGAGCGTGTTCTCGCCGTCGCCCGTCATGGCCACCACGATGTCCCCGCGGCCCGCCTCGGGCGTGTTCTCGACAACTATCACGTCGCCGTCGTTTATGCCGGCATCCTCCATCGAGTCGCCTCTGGCGTGAAGTATATAGAAGTTTTTCTTTCCGAAGATCGACTGCGGCAGCCTGACGTACCCGAGCACCTCGGCCTCCTCGAGCTCCGGATCGCCGCATTTCACCGAGCCGACGACGGCCGCGACCGACGTTTCGCCGTCGAACAGGCGCGTCCGCCCGGTCTCCGGCCGCCTCCCGCGGTAGGATACGATGCCCTTCTCCTCCATCTCGTGAAGGTAGGCATGGACGCTGCTCGGGGCCAGGCCGACCTCCGCCGCTATCTGCGCGACGGTCGGTTCGCGGTCCGCCCGCAGCCGCAGGTCCTCTATGGCCCTGACTATCTCTTTCATTTTTTCGCTGCTCTTGTATCTCATGCGCACCGTCCCACGCCCGATCACAGGATCGGTTTCTAAACCGAACAATGCATTCGGTTTACGGGTATATTATACACCCTTTTCCTCGGGATGTCAATACCCCCGATCCGCTTTTTTACGAAAAACCGCCCCGAAGGGCGGTTCTCATAAGGATGTTTTAGTTTAACAATGCCCACGGAGAGGACGGACAGTCAAAATGCCCGTCCTTTCCGTTTTTTACTTGGTTTTCTCCACTGACGCTCTCTTTGCCTGCGACTGCATCGGACTGATCTGCGGAGAAGCTGTTTCCGATGAACCTTAATCAGATGTCGATCTGCTGAGGTGAGGTATGCGAACCCATGACCCAGGGGTGGTTTTAAGGATTCAAACGTCCCTTTTTTCTTCGATTGACAGCTATCCAAAAACTGACTGCGGCGCAAACGAAAGATGCGAGACACATAGCGGATAAATAGCGTAATAATGACGGTGTACGGTCTCCTGTTGAAGGGTTCACTGGTGTACTGCCATTAATAAACCCAAATAACCGAGGAAAGGAACCTCCGGAGACTTTCCATCCTTCACCTGTTTTAAGGAAGGTTACGTCATAATGGCCTAACAAATCTTTTCCACCAGTTATGTTCGGTTCCCAAAGAGTGAGTTTCATGATCGCTTTGTCCCCGTCGACTGTCAATTCGTCATACGGTATGGTTGTGTTTGATCCGTATGTAAAAGAAATGCAGTTTTCAAGGTCCGGACCGATGTATATCTCTTGTAGAAGTCCCACAAAACCTCCCATTTGGTAAAAACTGCCATTATACTTGAAAACTGCGCATCTGGACATTGGAACATCAGGAGATGGAAGTAATCTTGCTGAGATTTCTTCTATGAAGACCTCGTTAAAAAATGACATAAGTCTTTCCGGGTTCACCCTACGTGCGTAGATCTTTCCGTCGCGGGTCTCTTCAGCGAGAATAGGCGGTGACTCTATTCGCATTTCATAAGTATAATAATCATCAAATATGCCTTCCGGATAATCTGCCTCAACCAAAGATTTCCTTTTCGTGCCTAAATCATTTAATACAGCAAGCAATTCATTTTCCACGCTTTCACCGGCGCTGCCAAAAATGACAAAGCAATTTATAATCATAATTAGCATTATAACGCCTATCGTTTTTTTCATGGAATCAATCTCCCTAAACGCATTATTCTGCATTTCATTATTGTTATGGGGCTAATTGCCTTGTTAAAACAAATGCGCACGACCGTATCGTCTGCAACTCCGGTCATGCGCACTGTGAAATGAAGATGAGATAATACCTCCCGCAGGGGAAGGAGTTCCCGTTCATGATATGCGCAAAACCGGTATTATAGATCTGTCCCGGCTTTTTCATCGCTTGGGGGCCTCCTTTTCCCTTTTTTGTTGGAATACTTAATATCCAATGCTATTATATCAAATATTTTAGGAGATGTCAACCATTTTCTGTAATTTATTCTGATTTCAGTCTTGTCCGGACTTTCCCTTGTTCTATGATCATCCTGATGATAACCTGACTTTCCCGCGGTTATCTTATGGGTGGTTCGGTTTTTGTCTTTTCCTCCAAATCGGCTGGTTCTGTTATCGTCCTTATGAAAACCGGCCTTCAGCCGCTCTTTTAAATGTTTCTTTAAGCTTTCCGGGGTATAATATTGGCACCGGAGCGGAAAAACGCTCCGGGATGCGGAAAGGTACGGTAGAAAGACATGATTTTCGGAAAAAAAGATAACAGAAAGAAAAGGGGCGGCAGGTATCCCGCCGCGGCGGCGCTGTTCATCGCGGCGGCTCTTCTGTTCTGCTCCTGCGGGATCGTCGGAAAGAAAGGCACGGCGGACACCGGAAGCGGTGCGGTATCCGTTCCGGGTACCGTTCCCGGGACTGCCGTCGATCCGTCGGAAATGACAAAGGCCGCCGACGCCGAAGACAACAGAGTCGAGATCACGTCGGATTTCAAGATCGTACAGGAAAAAGGCAGCGGCGGTTATTCGGTATCGGGTAGCGTCGTGACCGTCACGGCCGCCGGCAAATATACCCTGACCGGGAGCCTCAGCGGCCGCGTCGAGGTAAATGCGGGCGAGGACGACGAGGTCGAGCTGGATCTCGGCGGCTGCAGTATATCCTGCTCCGACGGCGCTCCAATCGCCTTCCTCAGTTGCGGGGAGGCAAAGATAAAGGCGCTCGAGGGCACCTACAACGAGATCAGCGACAGCCGTCCCGCAAGGACGGAGGAGAGTTCCGGCGACGAACCCGCGGGGGCCCTCTATTCGGTGTGCGACCTCAAGCTGTCGGGCAACGGCTCGCTCTCGGTCACCGGGACGTACAACAACGGGATACACAGCAAAAAAGACCTCTCGGTCAAAAACATGACGCTCAAGGTCACGGCAAGGAACAACGCCCTCAAGGGCAAGGATTCGGTTGAGATCGGGTCGGGAGAGCTGATAATCATATCCACCGGCGGCGACGGCATACAGACCGAGGACAGCGACATCTCGTCGAAGGGCAACCAGCGCGGGACCGTCGCGATCACCGGCGGAAACGTCAACATATACGCGGCCTGCGACGGCATCGACGCCGCCTATAACGTCGAGATCGGCGGCACGGCGGCGGTGTCGGTACTCACGGGCAGCTACTCGAAGTACAGCGGCGAGATCGCCGCTTCGTCGGGGACCGACTTCTATATCATCGTTCCGACGTCGTATTACTCTGACAGATTCACCTACGCGGCGTATTACTACAACGACGACCCGAACGGCGGCGTCTGGGCGAAGGCAGCCTACGACTGCATGGTCTCGTCCGGGCGGACGCGCTATTACGGAATGAAGCTGAAAGCCCCCTCAGGCTACGCGAACGTTGCCTTCTACCGCCTGACAGGCGAGCCCGGGACTGCCGATCCCGAATCCGTGACACGCGGCGGGAGCATAAACGAAACAAAAAACGCCTACCTCATAAGCTCGGTGGCGTCGGGTATAATCAGCGGCGACTGGGTCAGCATGACGTCCGGTTCGGGCTCCGGCGAGCAGTACTCGTGCAAGGGCGTCAAGGCCGACAACGAAGTCGCGATCAGCGGCGGAAGCCTGCTCGTATCATCGACCGACGACGCCGTGCACGCAAACAGCGACGTCCCCCTTGAGAACGGCGCGACGCCGACAGGAAACGTGACGGTATCGGGCGGAACGCTGACGCTTACCACCGGCGACGACGGCATACACGCCGACGGCGAGCTGAAGATCGACGGCGGGACGGTGAATGTCCTGCAGTCCTACGAAGGGCTCGAGGGCAACCTCGTCACGGTAAACGGCGGTTCGGTGATCGTAAACGCGAACGACGACGGCGTCAACGCCACAGCCGGGAAGTCCTCGCCTCTCATCTCGGTGAACGGAGGATATCTCGAGGTCACCACGCGCAGCGGCGACACCGACGGACTCGATTCCAACGGCAGCATCACGGTCACCGGCGGATTCACGCTCGTAAAGGGCGGGAGCTCACAGGGCGGAATGTCGGGCTCGGTCGACTGCGACGGCAGGATCACCGTCACGGGCGGAACGATCGTTGCCTTCGGCGGGATCTGCGAGCTGCCGTCAGGATCTTCGGTATGCACCGTCACGATGAACGGAAAAACATTCGCCGCCGGCGAGTACAAACTCATGTCCGGCAGCGACGAGGTATTGAGTTTCACCCTTCCTTCAAAGTACTCTAACTGCTGGATCTGCTCCGACAAAATAGAACAGGGCAGCTCGTACAGGCTGACCGCCGGCGGCTCCGAGGCCGCGAGCTGGACCCAGTCCTCCGTGACGGTCCAGAACGGCTCCGCGGTGAGCGGCGGCTTCGGCGGGGGCGGTTTCGGAGGAGGCGGATTTGGCGGAGGCGGCTTCGGAGGAGGCGGAAGGCATTAAGCTTCCCCTTCCCCTTCCACTTCCCTGTCCGACAGGAACTCCTCCACGGCTCTGGCGGCGAGGAGCTCGGTGAGCTCTTCGGCGTGAGACATCGAATATCCGGGATCCGGAGCCTCCGACGCGAGGGTATAGAGCTTTCGCAGTCCGATGCGCCGGATCCCATCCTCATCAAGGGCCGATACGCCGGCGATGCATACCGCGGG
>JAILDS010000308.1 GCA_024689165.1 Clostridia bacterium | reverse complement strand
GCCGCGTAATACGCCGTGGTACCGTTCAGCGGCGCAGACAGGGCGGTGATCGAAGAGATCCAGCCGTCATGACCGCCTGCGAACAACGGCGAAAGCCCGTCCGGCGGTGTTTTTGCACGTTCCTCCTCGCTGCCGTCTATCATCAGATCAAGCAGCATCAGTACGGTCGCGCCGCCGAAGGAGTGACCGAGAAGATCGATCGGATGATCAGCGTCCCACTGTTTGACCAGAGCCCTGCCCCTGTAGCATTTTCCGAAACGATCATGGCCGTATCTTTCGGAGTGAGCTTCTCCGTAATCAACGGTCGTTCCGGTCAGCTGAGCGTATACCTCGCAGGCCCTGTCCCAAGCGGAGGATGATGAAGAAGCGGAAGCCGCGTGAACGTCGAAGCCTCTGGCGCGAAGATACGTCATACAGTCGCCGCCGAAAACGCCCCAGTAAGGCAGGATCTTGTAATACAACTGATATTCGCCCCAGCCGCCGAGTCCGTTGACAAAAACGAACTGCCGTCCGCTTGCAGCGGAAGCGTCGGCGTCGGTATGAGGAATATTCAGGGACGGGCAGAGGAACATTATCACGGACAAGACAAGAGAAACGAGCTTGTTCATAAACGGCGCATCCTTAGAATGCAAACACCAGAAGCAGCATCAGCAGCGAAGGATATGACACTATCGCCAGCATGCCGAGGAATGCGAGGCCCGGCGAAGTTCCGCCGATCATCTTCAGCCTGTCCATATACCCTTCCATATCCGAGCATTTCGGCCGGGAAGCGAGGATCTTGCGTTTGCATTCGGCGAAATACAGTTTGTTTCCGAAAAAGCCGAAAACGACGTCGGCGCCAAGGGAAAGACAGTACCAAACAACCTGAATAACGCCGTCCCGGGAAGTAGTCTGTTCTTCGTAGGCCTCGGCGTAATCGCTTTCAACTTCCGCAAGCCTGCCCTGGAATTCCTCCAGTGAAAGACCGCCAGAGGAAGCTTCCTGAGCTGCGGAGATTATGTTCCTGAAATACTCCCCCGTCGCGGGTTTGTATGTCAAAGCGCTGTATGCAGTGAACAGCAGGCACTGAACGGCAAGCAATATCAGCGCAGGCCTGTATATCTTTCTGTACAGGAACCAGACGGGGCCCAATATCATCGCGGGCAGATGCGGTCTCCACCGCCCTTTTGCAACGCCGTACTTAAAGGACGAAAGATATTTGACGAACTTTCTTGGGCCGATGATCGCCGTAAACTCTCTTGAGGGGATGCCGTCGATCTTTTCGGCAGGCGAAACAAGGGCTTCACGTTCAAAAATCGGCTCCCCTGTATTTTTGTCGCGAAGAGGACCGCCGCATCTTGGGCATTCCTCGCTGTCCGACGGGATGATCCATGAGCAGAAAGGGCAGAAAATATCATCAGTTCTGCGTTTTTCGGTCTTCTCATGCTCCTCCGCCGGAGGGTCGAAAATAAAAGAGCCGTGTTTGTCATGGTTGACGCACTGCCCCACAAGGTCGTAACAGCTCCTGTGCTGCGGCGAACCGCATACCGGGCATACGACTATATCGTCACCTTCGGCAAAGGGCCTGCCGCAGGCGGCGCAAACAACTTTCTTAAAATCCATATCATGCACCTTGCAATTGTTTTTGATAAACCCGCAGACGACACTGTCGGAAAAGACTGTCGGATACGGAAACGCAGAGACTGTAATCTCCCGCTTTTACGATTCTAATGCATACGGGCGCAAAATTCAATAAAAAATTGACAAGACCGGATATTAAATATATAATGAGGCAAATCAAGACCGGCCTCACGCCGCGGCCATGCTATTATCCGGCAATAAATCAGGAGAAAAAACGATGCTTCAGTTTGAAGAAATGCGCCTTGAGCTTACTGAATCAACAGGCGCGCTTGAAGATCTTAAAGACGCAATAGGAATAGACAAAACCTCCGAGGAAATCGCGCGTCTCGAGGAACAGACTTCCGCTCAGGATTTCTGGAACGACCAGCAAAACTCCCAGAAAGTTCTTCAGAGGATAAGCTTTCTCAAGGGGAAGCTAAAGGCGTACTCCGACCTGAAAAACAAATATGAGGACACCCTCGCCCTCATCGAGATGGCAGATGAGGAAGAGGACGAATCGCTTGAAGAGGAGTGCCGCAGCGAGCTTAAATCGTTCAAGGCGCAGCTTGAAGCGCAGACGCTCTCGACACTGCTTACAGGCGAATACGACCATTCCAACGCGATACTCACTTTCCACGCCGGCGCAGGCGGAACAGAGGCGCAGGACTGGGCTCTGATGCTCTTCCGGATGTACAGCCGCTGGGGCGAGCGTCACGGGTTCAAGGTCTCCACCCTCGACTATCTTGACGGGGAGGAAGCCGGGCTGAAGTCCGCTGTCATGCTTATCGAGGGCCAGGACGCGTACGGATATCTGCGCAGTGAAAACGGCATACACCGTCTTGTAAGGATCTCGCCGTTCGACGCTTCCGGCAGGCGGCACACGTCCTTCGCGTCGCTTGAGGTAATGCCCGAGATAGACGACAACATAGACATCGACATCGCACCGGAAGACATTAAAATGGACGTCTACCGTTCTTCAGGCGCAGGCGGGCAGAAGGTCAACAAGACCTCCTCGGCGGTAAGGCTCACCCATATCCCGACCGGCATAGTCGTTGCCTGCCAGGTCGAGAGAAGCCAGCACCAGAACCGTGAGGTCGCCATGAGGATGCTCAAATCCAAGCTGCTCGAGATCAAGGAGAGAGAGCACCTTGACAAGATCAGCGACATCAAGGGCGTTCAGAAAGAGATCGCCTGGGGCAGCCAGATACGCTCTTACGTTTTCATGCCTTATACCCTTGCAAAAGACCACAGGACAGGCTATGAAAACGGCAACATCAACGCCGTAATGGACGGCGACCTCGACGGATTCATCAACGCTTATCTCAAGATGCAGTCAAGAGAAAAGCTCGCTTCCAGCCAGTGAACGCGCAAACAGACCGTTTTCCGGCAGCTTGAAAGGGGCGTTCATTGAAACTTATAAAAACAGTTTTCACGGCCGCCGCCCTGTGCGCAGCCGCCGTCGCGGTCGTCAGCGCGGCCATCAATATCGGCATATGCGCCTACGCAAAAAAATACATCGTCAAGGTCGACGATTCCGGTTCACTCGACGTTGACGCGGTGCTTGTTCTCGGCGCGTCGGTGCTGCCAAGCAGAAGGCCTTCGGATATGCTGATGGACCGGATCGAGACCGGCGTCGCCGCTTTTGAAGCCGGCGCTTCGGACAGGATCATTATGAGCGGAGACCACGGGCAGGAGCATTATGACGAGGTCGACGTCATGAAAGCATGGGCCGTGGCGTGCGGCGTCGATTCCGAATCGATATTCATGGACCACGCCGGTTTTTCGACGTATGAATCCATGTACCGCGCAAAAGAGATCTTCGGCGCACAAAGCCTTCTTATCTCCACTCAGAAATACCATCTGTACCGCTCGATCTTTATCGCCCGCAGATTGGGTATGGAGGCATGGGGAGTCGACGCGGCGGTCAGGTCATATACGAACCCGCTCTACGACAATACGAGAGAGTATCTTGCGCGTGTCAAGGATTTCGGTATGTGCATCGTCAAGCCCTCACCCACTTTCCTCGGCGATAAGATCGACCTTCGCGGCTCAGGCTCCCAGACCCATGACGAGAGCTATGACGCCGTCGAGAAAACAGTTTTGCAGATATACGAAAACCGCTGACTCGCGTCGGCGGTTTTTTAGTCTGATCTGTTCAGTCGGCGAATATATCGTCCAGCATCGCTGACTGAAGCATTGAAAGCTCCCTGATCTCAACGTATTCGCATTTGCCTTCGCCGTCGGGAATGAGAAAAGTCCTGCCGGGTGAGTCGGTCGTATTGACGGTCGGCCTGCATCTGACGAACCTGTATAGCTCGGGGCGGATAAGCGCTTCGACGGCGTTCGCGTCATACATCGCGACGAAACCGTCGCCAGCGGCAGAGTCCTTATAGCCGCCGAAAATGCATTCGAGCATTTCGCGCAGCTCACCCGTCCCCCGGTCAAGTATAGCGGAGCATGGAAGCTTTGCCTCCCTGCCCAGGTGCATGGGTGCGAAAACTATCTCCATCCCTGATTTGATAACAGTATCAAGCGCTTCGGGGTCGCAGTGGGCGTTGAACTCTGCGTTGTCATCGACGTTGCCCGTACCGTCGATGGAAGCTATCATAGCATAGATCCTTTCGATCTTAGCACATATCCCGGGATATTCCCTTATAAGCATGGCGATATTGGTCAAAGGTCCGAGGGTCAGCAGGGTCACCTTTTCGTCTGAAGCCGACAGCTCATCGAAGATGGCTGTAACGGCGTCAGTCTGTTCGGAAGAGTAACCAAGCTCAGGAACGCTGAAACCTCCGAGTCCTGTCGCGCCATGCACGTTCGACGCGTCTTTGAAACCGCCGGGAGCTGTGAATCCTTTCGCGACGGGTATATCTCCGCCGAAGGTCTTTGTAAGGTAAACAGCGTTGTTCGTCGTGTTTTCAATGCTGACGTTCCCCGCAACGGAAGTCACGAGGCGGATATCGAGCAAAGGACTTCCGAAAGCGATCTTAAGCGCGAGCAGATCGTCGACTCCGGGGTCGCAGTCGATGATCACGGGAATCTTTTTCATATTGACCTCCCTGCATATAATTCAAAAATGGGCTATGACAAAACGCCATAACCCGAAATGAACAAAGAAATTCAGTTTTACGGTTCGGAAGGAGTTTCCTCGACGCCTACGTCGTTTTCGAGCGCTTCAATAGCGGAGTCGATCAGCTCCTCGACGTTGACGGGGATGAAGCCCAGCTTGACAAGTACGAGCGCGAGCTTGGCAAAAATCTTCAGGAAGTGGAGAATTACAAGGATTATGTTGATCATAAAAACGTCTCCTTACGTTTGATACGCGTTCATTATATAACAACAAAAGAACTATTTCAAGTGGTTTTAACCGACTTGCGGCCAAATAATTATTAAAAGTCTGTTAAAAACCTCGTCAGCGGGCTTTTACGGTGTCGGGCTCGGGGAATTCCACTCCGTACGTGTCGACCTCGATCTTTTCGAAATAGATGGTTTCGATCGGGTTGTTATATTTGTTGACCTTAACTCTCGAGATCTCGTCAAGGACCTCCAGGCCTTCCGTTACGGTCCCGAAAACCGTGTATTTACCGTCAAGGTCGCGGTTGTCTGTGAGCATAAAGAAGAACTGTGATCCTTCGGTGTCATAAAGCTCAGTATCCTCCCTGACCTCGCTGCTGACGTTGCGGGACATAGAAACTGCACCTCTGACGTGTTTAAGGGTGTTTTTGACCCTGTTCTCGGTGAATTCGCCTTCGATCCTGTAGTTGGGACCTCCGGTACCGTCGCCCTTGGGGTCGCCGCCCTGGACCATGTAATTCGCTCCTACGCGCTGGATCGTAAGCCCGTCATAAAAACCGGTATTGGCAAGATACATGAAGTTCAGGCAGGTATTGGGGGCCTGATCGAACTGAAGCTCGAATTTCACGACTCCGCCGGTGCTGAAAGTGACTGTCGCGACAGGGTTTTTGCTCAGGCCGAAATCCGAAAGCTGATACTTTTTTTCCTTCCACTTTTTACCACAGCTCGTGCATAACACGACAATCGTCAAGAGAAGTATCGCCGTTCTGACTGCTCTTTTCATCATCTGGATCTCCTTTTTCAAATTAAGGCGGGCTCAGCCTGCATAAGCTCGGCAAATCTGTCGCCGTCGATCTTTTCATGCTGCTCAAGAAAACCGGAAAGCTCAAGGAGCTTGTTCATATTGGTTTTCAGAAGCTCTTCGCACTTCGCGTAACAGGTCGACACTATCCTGTTGACTTCCTCGTCGATCTCGGAAGCAATGTTTTCGGAATAATTCCTGACCGTCCCGTAGTCCTTCCCGAGGAAGACCTCCTCGTTCTGGGAACCGAAGGTGATAGGTCCGAGCTTATCGCTCATGCCGTATTTTGTCACCATGTCGCGGGCAAGAGAGGTGGCTCTCTGTATGTCGTTCGAAGCGCCGGTAGAGATATCGCCCAGCACGAGAGACTCCGCGATCCTGCCGCCGAGCAGGATGACGATATCGTCATACATCTGCTTTTTGGTAACGTAGTCCTCATCATGCTCGGGCACACTCAGGGTATAGCCGCCTGCCAGACCTCTGGGGATGATGGACACCTCTTTGACGGGATCCTGACCGCCGAGGAAGAAGGTAGCAACGGCATGGCCGGATTCATGGACGGCAGTAAGATGCTTGTCTTTATCCGAGATCTTGTGCGACCTCTTCTCCGGGCCCATTATGACTTTGAGGACCGCCTCGTCGATCTCGGTCTGAGTGACGGCGCGGTAACCCTTCCTCGCTGCGAGAAGCGCAGCTTCATTGAGAAGGTTCTCAAGATCCGCTCCGGTAAAGCCTACGGTGGACTTGGCGATCTCCTCAAGCCTGACATCGGGCCCGAGCGACTTGTTCTTCGCGTGGACCCTGAGTATAGCTTCACGCCCGTTGACGTCCGGAAGGCTCACTGTCACCTGTCTGTCAAAACGGCCGGGTCTGAGAAGCGCAGGGTCAAGGATATCGGGACGGTTCGTCGCCGCCATGACTATGACGCCGTCATTTACCCCGAAGCCGTCCATCTCGACGAGCATCTGGTTGAGCGTCTGTTCTCTTTCGTCGTGGCCGCCGCCCATGCCGGCGCCCCTGTGGCGGCCGACCGCGTCGATCTCGTCTATAAAAACGATGGACGGAGCGTTCTTCTTGGCCTTATCGAAGAGGTCCCTTACTCTTGAAGCGCCGACGCCGACGTACATCTCAACGAAATCCGAACCGGAGATCGAAAAGAACGGAACGCTGGCTTCTCCCGCGACAGCCCTGGCAAGAAGCGTTTTGCCGGTACCCGGGCGGCCGACGAGGAGAACGCCTCTCGGTATCCTCGCGCCGAGAGCCGAGAAATGGTCGGGATTCTTCAAAAACTCGACTATCTCGGCAAGTTCTTCCTTTTCTTCATCACAGCCCGCGACGTCATCGAAGGTCGTCTTGCGTTTTTCGTCCTTCTCCATCTTGACGCGGGCCTTGCCGAAGTTGAAGGCGCGGTTCTGCTCGCCCATCATCGACTGGTTCATCCGCCTCATAGCGTAGAACATGATGCCGACGAGCAGCAGAGTCATGATCAGAGAAGGCAGAAGACTTATCCACCAGGAATTTCCGCTGCCCGCTTTGTAATCGAACTTTATCTTATTGTCGGGGTGAGCAATATTGTACTGGACGAGGCTCTGATGCACGTCGCTGAGGAACAGCGACACATCGGGAACCGTATAGGTGTACGTTGTTTTCGAGTCGTCAACGAGCTTGAAGGTAAGCACGCCGCTTGAAAAGTTCAGGCTGCATTCGCTGACCTGCTCGTTTTCGAAAAGAGTTATCACCTGATAATACTCAAGCTTCGAGTCTTTCGCCCCGGCGTTGTTGTTCCTTGTGAAAAAACCGATTATCAGAACAAGTATAATCGGCACAGCTATATACGGAAGAAGGTTTTTGAGTCTGTCAAAACCGCCGCTGCCGTTACCGTTGTTTGAATCCATTTAACCCTCTCTTCGAAGTGAAATAATGACCCGCTCAAGCGGTTATCTTTTTATTATATCATCAAAGCTTTGATTCGTCAAGTGTGCCGATAAACGGAAGATTCCGGTACATCTCATTGTAATCGAGACCGTATCCTATAACGAATTCATTTGGTATAGCAAAACCGTAATAATCGGCTTTGATCTCCGGGACCTCGCGCCTGCCTGGCTTGTCGAGCATGGTGCAGATCCTGACGTCTTTCGCGCCCTGGTCCTCGAGCATGTACGCCTTGAGAGTCTGGAGAGTATAGCCCGTGTCAAGGATATCCTCGACGATGATGACGTTCTTGCCTTTTACGCTCTGGGTCAGGGGGATCGTGATCGTCACCGACTTTGTAGTGCTGATGCCGCTGTAGCTGGAGGTGCCTATAAAACCGATGCCGCAGGGTATTTTGATGCTGCGCATAAGATCTGCGAGGAAAACGACGGAACCTTTAAGAACGGCTACGAGCATGAGCTCCTTGCCCGCATAATCCCGGGAGATAACGTCTCCGAGCTCCGCAACGCGACGGGCTATCTGTTCTTCACTGTACAAGACTCCGCCGAAGGCTTTAATTTCCTGATCCATAATACTCACACTCCGCAGTCAGAATGGTTTCGGAACCCGGACCGGGCTCGACTCTCGAATCAACTCCGAATGGGAAGACGGCGCAAACACCGGCGTCATCCGCAAGCACGACGCATCTGCCTCGCATCCCGGCGTCAAAACGGTTCTCGGTAAAGAGCTTTCCTATCGTCTTAGAACAGCCGCGGTGAGACAAGCTGATCCTGTCGCCGGGCAGCCGGGAACGCAGAACGAGAGTACCTTGTATTTTAACATAATCGATGCAATATGTATACGGCAATTTTAAATAATTATGACAGTGATTATCATTGTTTTTTATTATATTGCCGTCGTTTGATCGGATATCCAACCTGATACGGGCATAAGGCAGCTCAGTTTGAGCGGGAATACTGCCGACGGGCTCATTGAAAACTGTGTCTTCGGGAGCGTTCGTTTCGACATAAAGAGACCTTCCGTCGGAAACGACCTTTTTGCCGCCGGGCACGACGACCGCCCCGCCGGAGCATAAAAAAGAATCGATCAGATCGACGTGCCTTTTTTCATAATCCGAGCCCGCAGCATCTTTAAGGAACCGCTCTGTGACGGCGCGCCTCAAAGCCGGACTCTGAGAGGATATGTTCTCGACTTCAAGCTTTCCGCCGGAAAACGACGCGTCGTACAGAACACCTGTCTCCGTCTCAAAATGATCGAGGACCGAACGGGCGTTTTCAGAAGAACGGAAGATGTTCTCAACCGCGTTAGCGTTTACACTCTCAAGAACGGGAAGGGCGTGATGCCTGACAAGGTTCCTGCTGGCGTCGTCTTTCGAATTGGTACTGTCGATGACGTAACGCAGATTGATCTTGCTGCAGTAGCTCTCGGTATCCTCACGGCTGAGGCAAAGGATCGGACGAATGATCCCGTTGCCGGCGGGCGCTATCCCCGACAGACCGTTGAGCCCGCAGCCCCTTGCCAGATTCATAAGGACGGTTTCGGCGTTGTCGTTCATCGTGTGGCCGACGGCAATCACGCCGCCGTCCCGGACAAGCTCACGGAAAAACGAGTACCGCTCGTTCCTTGCGGCGGTTTCAAGGCTCAGTTTTCCGGCTTTCGCCGCAGCGGGAACGTCCGATTTTTTTACGTAAAGACGTATGCCGAGCATGCCGCACAGCTCGCGGCAATAAGCCTCGTCGGAGTCCGCTTCCTCTCCTCTGATCATGTGGTTAAGGTGAGCCGCCTCGAGCCTTACGCCGGACTCTGCGCAGATGACCGAAAGGATATGGAGCATACAAACTGAATCGGCCCCGCCGGACAAGGCGGCGAGGCAGTACTCAGATCCTTCAAACATTCTGTGTCGCGTTATATATGCGCGAACGGTGTCAAGCTGATTTTTCTCTTTCAATGCAGGTAAATAGCGTGTATTCGGAATTGAACACAAGATGTATGGTCCCTGTCGGCCCGTGGCGGTTCTTCTGGATGAGAAGCTGCGTCTCGTTTATGTCGGCTGGGATCCCGGCGGGTCGGTCCTCCTCTTCCTCGCTGCTGTTTTTACCGCCCTTGCGCGCGTTTTCAGCGTCCTGCTCTTTGTAATAATCACGGCGGTAAAGCATCATGACGATGTCCGCGTCCTGTTCTATCGTTCCGGATTCTCTCAGGTCGGAAAGCTGCGGCCTGTGAGAACGCCCGCGCTCCTCGGTACCTCTGGATAGCTGGGCGCAGGTAATGACGGGTATCTGAAGGTCCTTTGCCATGAGTTTGAGGCTCCTGGTTATTTCCGCGACCTCCTGAGTCCTGTTATCGGTTTTTTTCGCCCCGGTCATAAGCTGGAGATAGTCGATAAAAACGCATGAAACGTTGCCGAGCCTTCTGACTCTCGCTTTCATCTCGGGCACGGTTATGTCGGATGTGTCGTCGAGCCACAGATCGCAGCCCGCGAGGTACTGGATAGCGCCGGACATATTGCGCCAGTCTTCCTTCGAAAGCCTGCCCGAACGCATCTTGCTGCTCTCTATCCTTGCCTCGGTCGAAAGGATCCTCTGCGCGAGCTGCTCCTTTGACATTTCCAGAGAGAAAACAACGGCTCTCTTCCCCGACAGAACGCACAAGTTGCGCGCCATATTGAGCACGAACGAGGTCTTGCCCATGGCAGGACGGGCGCCTATTATAACAAGATCCGATCGGTTGAGGCCGTTGATGCTCGCGTCGAGGTCCGGAAAGCCCGTAGGAAGGCCCTTATGCTCCGCGGCGTCCTCTCCGACGAGCTCGGTCAAAGACGAATAAACTACCGGAAGGATATCGGACAGCCTTTCCGGGCCCTTGATCGTCTGGCCTTTGCGTATCTCATAAAGACGCTGTTCCGCCGAATTGAGAAGAACGTCGGAGGCATGCGAACCGTCCCGGGCCTCTTCGATCGTTTCGTTGGCATAGTCGATCAGAGCCCTTATATATGCTTTATCGCGAACGATACGGGCGTACTTTTCTACATTCGAGGTCGTCGGCACGGAAGAAACAAGGTCAAAAATATACTGTTTTCCGTCCTGTTCCGTCGTTACCCCGTTTTTGATGAGATAATCGAGGACGACGAGCGCGTCAAATCTGCCCGACTGTGAAGCGTCGAGCGCGGAAAGAGCAGAGAATATCTCTTTATGCAGCGGAAGATAAAAATCATCCGGGCGGACCACGATCGCGGCCGCCGAAAAACATGACGGATCGCTTATTATCGCGCCCAGTACCGCCTGTTCCGCGGTCAGGCTGTAAGGCTGCGAATCCGACGAAGCGGACGGCAGCGGAAGATCAAGCGGCATGATTATTCACCGACAAGCACATAAAACGACGCGCTGATACCGGTATAAAGCTTCGCCGTCACTTCGAATGTGCCGTAAGAACGGATATCATCGCAGGAAAGATTCTTTTTGTCGATATCAAGCCCGAGCGAAGCCTTGACCGCCTCTGATATGTCCTTGGTAGTAACGGAACCGAAAAGCTTGCCGTTCTGACCGGACCTTGCGGATACTCTGACAGTCCTGCCTTCAAGAGCTTCGGCATTCTTCTGAGCTTCGGCTGTCTCAACGGCGATCCTGTGCCGCTGAGAAGCCTCACGGTTTTTGATCTCGTTCAAGGCTGCGGCGTCGGCAGGCTTGGCGAGCTTTCTCGGGAAAAGGAAATTCTTGGCGTAACCGTCAGCGGCGTTGACAAGTTCGCCGCGTTTTCCGAGGGATTTTACGTCCTCAAGAAGAACTATCTTCATATCTTTTCCTCCTGCTTGATCATTTCTGAATGTTCGTCTTCATATTCCGCCAAGGCGGAATGCAGGCGTTCTATCGCATCCTGGAGAGTAACGCCGCCGAGCATGGCAGCCGCCATGTTCCTGTGGCCCCCGCCGCCGAGTTTTTCCATTACGAGCTGGACGTTGACGTTCTCGCGCGACCTTGCGCTGACGGCAGTCGCGCCGCTTTCGGTCGGATAAATGACGAAAGACGCGTCGACGTCAACCACGCCGAGAAGTTCGTCGGCCGCCATTGAACACAGCAGACGGACCTTCGGATAGGGTTTTTCACAAACGGCGACCGCGTAAGGCAAACGGATATTAGCCGACTCAACGATCTCGTTGATTATCCGCTTTTCGTCGAGAGTGTTGGCGAAGAAGCCCCTTACTCTGACGGGATCGGCGCCGCAGGAGCGCAGATAAGCCGCTGTCTCAAAGGTCCTGACGCCGCAATGGAGCGTAAAGTTTTTCGTGTCGAGCAGCATTCCCGCAAACAGGCCGTCCGCCTCGTCGCGGGTAAGCCTGACCTGCGCCGGCGAGAGCCTGAGCAGCTCCGAAGTCATCTCACAGGCGGAGGACGCGTTCGGATCATGGAAAAACAGAGCGGCGTCGCTGATATGGTCGACAGACATCCTGTGGTGGTCTATTACAACGACCGAACCGCATCTGTCGAGCAGCTGCGGGCAGTCGACCGTCGCCATACGCTGGTTGTCGGTGACGATCAGAAGCGTTTTGCCGCCTGCCAGACCCAAAGCAGTTTCGAGTGAAACGAAGGGATTTGACGAAGCGCCGCGGAAAAGCTCGGTCAAAGGTTTTGAAAGCGTGGTCTTCTCATCGAAGGCGATCACGCATTCGACTCCGAGAGCGCGCGCCAGGGCACTGATCCCGAGAGATGCGCCGACGCAGTCGAAATCGGAATTTCTGTGCCCCATAACTATACAGTTCGAGCATGACGCCAGAAGGTCGCCGAGCGCTTCGGAAATGAGCCTGACCTGAGCGGCCGATACGCGCTCGACCGTCTGAGACAATCCTCCGATAAAATCATAGCCGTCGCGGGTACGCACGGCCGCCTGGTCGCCGCCGCGTCCGCGGGCCATATCAAGCGCGAGACGGGCTGACTTCTCGCCCTCGCGAATCGAGCGTTCTATACCGATCCCGACAGCTAGAGATGCGTCCGTCCTCAGACCGTTATACTCAAATTTTTTTACCTTGTCAAGCAGCTCGAACCCACCGGCGAGCATACGCTCGTATTTTTCGCTCTCGGTTATCGCAAGAAACCTTGAGGCGCCGTAACGGCGCACTACGCAGTCAAAGCCCGAAAGCCATGAAACGATGTTCTTTTCAAGCGCGGTGATGAGATCCGCATCGTCTTCTCTTTCCGGGCTGCTGAGCTCAAGGACGTCGAGTGTCATGAGCATCACGACAGGTCTGGAGCGTTTGTATTCGGTCTCGACGAGCTTCAGCCGCGTGTCCTCATGGAAATAGACAGCCCAGGAGTTGTCGCCCAGTTCGGAGACCGTCGCGGTGAAACGGCTTTGGCCGGAAGAAGCGTCGACTCTCTTCCCGGCCATGTCGCTCAACGGCAGAAAATCGCCGAGCTCGGAGATATTGACCGCCTTGGGTTTTTCAGATCCGGCGCACAGAACGTCGCGGTAAAAAAGGTCGCTGCCCCAGTAAATATCGCCGCGCTCGTCGCACAGAACGGCAGGGATCGGGAATGCCGCGATCCTGTCCGTTTCCGAAAGGTTCCCCAGAGCGATCGCTTCATTGAAATATTTGATTTTAGATTCGAGAGAACGGTACCTTTTTACAGCAAACGCGAAGAATACGGCGATGGTAGCGGCACAAGCGGCAGCGGCACAGACCGAATAGCGCCAGTCCACAAAGGCAAAATAAACAGCCGCGGCGGCGAATAACGCCGCCGGGAAAAGCGCAGCCGGATCGGAACCGATGATCTGCCGTATCCTCATTGGCAGCAGGTAATGGCCGCGACTACGATCGGGTTCCTCTTGGTCTTTTCGTAAATGGCTTTACCGACCTCGTCCCTTACCTTTATTTTCAGCGCGGTAAGGTCGAATTTTGAGCTGTCGGCGTTCTTTTCGACGCATGCCCTGGCGGCGGACTCCGCGACCTCGAATATCTCGCGCGCGTCGCGGACGTATACAAAGCCCTTGGAGCTGATATCTATCTCGGACATAAGCAAACCGCTTTCCGGAGATACGGAACACGATACTATCAGAATGCCGTCGACGGCAAGCTTCCTTCTGTCGCGGATAACGCTCGAGGCGACGTCGCCTGCGCCGGAAGAATCGACGAAGACCTTGCCCGACGGGACCGTTCCGGTAAGGCAGATGCTGTCCTGCGAAAGCTCTACGACCGAGCCTATGTCGCCTATGATGATGTTCTCGGACGGGATCCCCATCTCCGTCGCCAGCGCGGCATTGTGCTGAAGGTGTTTCTGCTCACCGTGAACGGGGATAAAGAACTTCGGCTTTGTCAGCCCCATGATGAGCTTGAGCTCCTCCTGGCAGGCGTGACCCGAAACGTGGACCTCGTACATCGTCTGATATATGACCTCGGCGCCGAGCTTCATGAGCTCGTTGACGACGTTGGAAACCATCTTCTCGTTTCCGGGGATGGGCTTAGCGGAAATTATGACGAAGTCGTTCGGACCGATGCTGACCTTGCGGTGCTCGTTCATGGCCATGCGCGAAAGCGCGCTCATGGGCTCGCCCTGACTGCCGGTCGTTATGATAACGAGCTCGGAGTCCGGATAATTCTTGACGGTGTCGACCGGAACGATCAGGTCCTCCGGAACGTCGAGATAACCGAGTTCCGATCCGATCTGGACCACGTTTTCAAGGCTCCGGCCGGAGAAAGAGACCTTTCTGCCGGAAGCGGCCGCTATGTTTATGATCTGCTGGACGCGGTGTATGTTCGACGCGAAGGTCGCGACGAGGATACGCCTCTCGCCGGCCTGCTCAAAGAGTTTTTCAAGGGATTTGCCGACTTTCTTTTCGCTTTCCGTGAAACCGGCCTTTTCCGCGTTGGTGGATTCGCACATCAGGCAGAGAACGCCTTCCTTGCCGAGCTCGGCAAAACGGGGCAGGTCGATGATATCCCCGTCGATCGGGGTGCTGTCGATCTTGAAGTCGCCCGTATGGACGATCAGACCGGCCGGTGTGCGGATCGCGAAGGCAAGAGCGTCGGGAATGGAATGGTTGACGTGTATCGCTTCGATAGAAAACGAGCCCACTTTGACGACGTCGCCCGGAACGATCATGTTCATTTTAACGTCATTCTCAAGACCGTGCTCCCTGAGTTTCCCGTTGATAAGGCCGCAGGTCAGTTTTGTGGCGTATATCGGGCGGTTCACCGTTTTGAGCAGGTAAGGAAGAGAGCCGATATGATCCTCGTGGCCGTGGGTCACGAATATCGCCTTGACCTTGCCGGCGTTCCTTTCAAGATACGTAAAATCGGGTACTACGACGTCGACGCCCAGCATGCTCTGGTCGGGGAATTCCAGTCCGCAGTCGATGAGTATCATCTCATTGCCGCACTCGATCAGAGTGCAGTTCTTTCCGATCTCGTTAAGGCCGCCGATAAAAGCTATCCTTACGGTGTTTTCATTGCCCGTCGCCGACGGCGGAAAAACTTTTCCGTATTTGCGCGCGCTCTGCGCCGTATTTTCCATAAACAAACTCCGTTCTTCAATCAAAACTGTCAACCCCGGAAATTACGAAAAAAAAGACCGTTTGTCAACAGTAAAAAGGGCCCGAAATGTCTCCTTTGTCATTTCTTATGATATTTTATCCGTTTCCTTTCCTTTTGTCAAGCCCCGTGAGCCGTTTAAGTCAAAAACAGCTTGTAAAAATTTTTTCCCTGTGATAAATTATTATTGTACAATTTATCAAGTAACGACCGAACTTTTTTGGATAACCATGGACGAAGTGACTTTATATACAGACGGCGCGTGCTCCGGCAACCCGGGTCCCGGGGGCTGGTGCGCTATATTGATGTGCCGCGGGCATGAAAAGATCATATCAGGCGGCGAAGCGGAAACGACAAACAACCGTATGGAGCTGACCGCGGTCATAAAGGGGCTCGGCGCGCTTAACAGGCCCTGCAGGGTCGATATATATACCGACTCATCGTATATCGAAAACGCTTTTTCCAAAAACTGGCTGACCTCGTGGAAGATACACGGCTGGAAAAAGAAAGACAAATCCGCCGTTCTCAACGTCGATCTTTGGCAGGAGCTCGACCAATTGACCCAGAAACACGAAACGACTTTCCACCTCGTCAAAGGTCACAGCGGAGTGGACCACAACGAGCGCTGCGACAGGATCGCCGTTGAGGAAGCCGCCAGGTTCAAAGGGCCCATATCAGCCGATTTGAGTTCTTCTTAATATGTTTACGATATAATACTTGATTTTTTTATTAATTAATGTACAATTAAAAAATAATAATAACCACGATTTTTTGCAGCGGAGGTATAAAAATGAAAGTCTTTATGATAGGCGGAACCGGCCTTCTGGGCTGCGCCGCAGCAGCAAAATTCATCGCTGACGGGCACGAAGTCAGGACAGTCGCGCTGCCCGACCTTCCCAAAGGCGCTCCCATCCCGGAAGAAATGGAGCTGATCTTCGGCAACTACCTTGAAATGAGCGACGATAAGCTCGAGGAGCTGATGACGGGCTGCGACACCTTCGTTTTTGCCGCAGGGGTCGACGAAAGGGTCGAGTTCCCGGCTCCGGTGTACAACGCGTACAAGAAATATAATATCGAACCCGTGCGTCGCTTCATGAAGCTGTGCAAGAAGGTCGGCGTAAAACACGCCGTCGTGCTCGGTTCGTATTTTTCATATTTCGCGAAGACCTGCCCCGAGCTCGAACTGACGAAGCGTCATCCCTACATCCGCTCACGTATCGAGCAGGAGAACGTAGCCCTCGGCTACGCCGACAGGGAGTTCGACGTCAGCGTGCTTGAGCTGCCTTACATTTTCGGCACCCAGCCCGGAAGAAAGCCCGTATGGGTCATACTCATCGAGCAGCTCGAGGGAATGGGCAAGGTCACTATGTACCCCAAGGGCGGAACGACCATGGTCACCGTCCGTCAGGTCGCAGAGGTCATTACCGGAGCCGCGTACAATAATAAGGGCGCTCACGCCTACCCTATCGGCTGCTACAACCTGACCTGGGACGAGTTCCTGCACATCGTCCATAAAGCAATGGGCTGTCCCGAAAGGAGCATCATCCACATCTCAAAGATGATGTTCCGTGCTTACGGGCTCAAGCTCCGCGCGGATTACAAAAAGCGCGGCATTCAATCCGGTATCGATCCCGTCGGGCTCGCCGACATCATGTGCATGAACACCTTCATCGACCCGAAATACGCCCGTTCTCTCGGAGCGACCGACGACGACATAGAATCGGCGATATTCGATTCCGTCAAGCTCAGCGTGGACGCGTACAAGGGCAACGCCGAACTTGTCGGAATGAAGGGAGAGTAAGTGAGAGTCCTCTCTAATGCCCAGATACGCGAGGTAGAAAACGAGACTGCGCGTTCCGGACCAGGTTTTGCCGGAATGATGGCTGACGCCGGTCACGCCTGCGCGGAACACATAGTTTCGGAATACCCCGACGCGTACAGAATCGTTTTTCTCTGCGGAAGCGGCAGGAACGGAGGCGACGCATACGCCTGCGCCTGCGACGGGCTTCTCGGCAGCAGGAGCATTTCTCTTATAAGGCTGTCCCGGAAGCCCTACGATGAGGTCAGCTCGTTTTTCAGGGCAAAAGCTCTTAAAAAATCGAACTGTACCGAGTTGTTTTTCGACCGCGACGAAACCGCGAGGCTTCTCGCTGAAAGCGACCTGATCGCAGACGCCGTGTTCGGAATAGGCTTCCGCGGCGTGCTGTCGGGCGACGAGCTCGACGCGGTCAGGCTGGCAAACTCTTCCGGCAAGCCCGTTTTCGCCATCGACGTGCCCAGCGGAGTCGGAGAGAACGCGACCGGCGCGGAAAAGGTCCGGGCGGACAGCACCCTCACGATGATCGCCGTCAAACGCTCTATGACGGAAAAGCCCGCTTCACGGGCTTGCGGCAACGTTTTTGTCGCGCATATCGGCGAAACGAGCC
>JAILDS010000297.1 GCA_024689165.1 Clostridia bacterium | reverse complement strand
TCGCCGGATCGGGCGAGCTCGTCGTCGGCGAAAACACCGACGCGGCGGCCACAGAGGCCGCGAAAACCTGGTTTTCAAGCTATTTCGACTGCCTGACGGCGCTTACCGCGTACACGTCGCGCCCTCTCATCGTCAACGCGGAAGAGATACTTGCCGAGGTCGAGGCGTCTTACAGGAACGAGTACTCCGACGCGCTCGCCACGCTCACCGCGAGCTACGCGGAGGTGCAGGACAAGATCGACAAAATGACCTCGGTGCGCTTCATCTGCCGCGACACGCGGACCGGCGCGGTGTATTCCAACGTCGGCGCGAACTCCGTGACGCCGGACGCGCTCGGGGAGCTCCGTCGCGGCAGCGAGCTGGATCTCGACGTCGACGCAGCGGGCGCCTCGGTCAGGATAGGTACGGACGACTTATCCGGAGAGTATGCCCGGACCGCTTTCCAGTCCCTCGGGGCGGAGCTGTACCTGACGGTCGCGCCGTCCTATATCAGCTCCGACCCGTACTCGAACTATTTTTACTGCTACGAGCTCTGCAGCCGAAACCTGACGCTTTGGTGCGTCATCCTCGCGGTATCGGTCGTCCTCTTCCTCGCCGACGGCGCTCTGCTTTGCTCCTCGGCGGGCGTTGTCGACGGCTCCGGGGTCAGGCCCCTGCCGAGCGACAAGATCTACAAGGACATTCAGTTCGTTTTCACCGCCGCCGCCTGCGTCGCGATCTATATGGTCTACTCCGGCGTGTCGAAGCTTGAGTTCTTCGGTCGTTTCAGCGGCGCGTCGGGCGGGGTACAGGCGTACTGCGTCGGGCTCGGGATATGTTTTACGCTTTCGTCGCTTTTCGTTCTCCGCTTCGCGTGCTCCATGACGCGGTCGATAAGACTCGGCGGCGACTATCTGAAAACTCTCGTCGGCGTCGCCGCGCGAAAGCTTGCCGCCGTCGCCCGTGATTTCTGCAGGGGCGTAGCCGAGTCGCTCGATCTGCGCGACCGGACTATCAAGGTCCGTTTCGCGCTCTGGGTGACGGTCAAGCTGATCTGCGACCTTGTCCTGACAGGCGTCACCGCCGTGTTCTTTGCCAACTCCCAGAAGGTCCCGGGCTGTATCTGCGCCGCGGCGCTGGTAATCGAAAACATCGTTTCCGCATCCTTCGCCTATAACGCGGTGGACTCCGTACAGAGACTTGCCCGCGTCGCCAGAGAAATGAAAATGGGCGAGTTCAAGTCCGACCCGTCTTTTTCCGACGTGTCGCCCGCCCTCAGGGAGTTTTCGGACGACCTGATGAACGCCCGCGAAGGGCTGCGGACCGCGCTCGATACCGCCGTCAGGGGCGAACGGCTGAAAAGCGAGCTCATCACCAACGTGTCGCACGACCTCAAGACCCCTCTGACGAGCGTCATATCCTACGCGGACCTGCTCAAGCGGCGGGATATCGGGGACGAGACTGCGCGCGGGTATATAGACATTATCGGCGAAAAGGCCCAGAGGATCAAAACGCTCATCGAAAACCTCACGGAGGTGTCAAAGATCTCCTCCGGCAACGTCGAGCTCGACATAGTAAAGCTCGACCTGAACGAGCTCGCCATACAGTTTTTGTATGAATATGAGGACGAGTTCGAGTCCATCGGGCTCTCGCTCCGTCTCGCCGAGCGGGAGGAACCGCTCATCGTCGACGCGGACTCCCGCCAGACCGCGAGGATCATCGAGAACCTCATCTCGAACGTCAGGAAATACGCCATGACCGGCACCCGCGTCTACACCGGCGTGGAGGAACGGGGCGGCTTCGGCTGCTTCTACGTCAAGAACGTGTGCCGGGAGGAACAGACCGTCTCCGCCGAGAACCTCACCGAGCGCTTCGTCATGGGCGACAACTCGAGGACGGGCGGGGAATCGTCCGGGCTGGGGCTGTCCATAGTCAAGAACCTTTGCGAGCTCCAGAACGGCAGGTTCGAGGTCAGCATCGACGGCGACGTTTTCACCGCCGAGGTGCTTCTGCCCCGCTCGCGGGAGGATCAGGATGCCGTTTGATATCGTCCGTGAGCTCCCTCCGGGCGCGCCGCGTCCGGTCATGCTGCCCGTGTACGGGACGGCGGGCGTAAAGGGACGCTGCCTTTTTGAGCTTTCGCGCGCTCTGCCTTCCGGCGGAGAGCTGTTTTTTACCCTGCCGGACTCGGTACTGTACGGCTCGGCGGGCGCTTTCGGCGCGGTGGTCGAAGCGGTCGGCGAGTTTCTCAACGACTGCGACGCGAGCCTGACGCTCGTCGTCGGCCCGCGCGCCCTGCCCGACCCCTCGGGCGGGCTTTTCGGCGAACTCGACGGATTCATAAACAGACGTTCCCGTCCGCGCCTTTTCAGGCCATTCGGCAGGCCCGACGCCGCTCCCGCGCCCGCCCGGGCGAAAAGGCCCTCGCCGGGCGCTTTCGCGCGAAGGAAAACGGAATTCCCCGCAGAGGAAGAGCTTGCCGAGACGGCACAGCTTGCCGAAGCGACAGCTGCGGAGCCTGAGGACGGCGCGCGGGGCTCTTCCGCGCCGCAGGCTTTCTTTTCTCTCTCCGCGCCGGATCATGCGAAGCCGCGCCGCGTTTCGGAGGAGCTGTACGCGCTTGAGGAGAGCCGCGCCGGGGACGAGGACCGGTTTCCGCAGGCGATCCCCATTCCGGACGATTCAGCCCCGAGGGCGAAAAAACGCTCGCTCGACGACCTGAAAAAGGTGGTCAAAAGGACCTGGCAGGAGACGCTTTTCGACCTTATCGACTCAAAGGGCTATACCGACGCCGAGGTCTACAAGCGCGCGAATTTCGACAGGAGGCGTTTTTCGAAGATCAGGGGGAACGTCGATTACCGCCCGAAAAAACAGACCGCTCTCGCCTTCGCCCTCGCGCTGAGGCTGAATCTCGACGAGACGCGCGATTTTCTCGGCAAGGCGGGCTACGCGCTGTCCGACGCGATAAGGAGCGACCTCATCGCCGAGTATTTCATCGAACGCGGGGTCTACGACGTCAACCTGATAAACATCGCTCTTTTCGAGCACGGCGAGCCGCTGCTCGGAGGATAAAAGACCATTTTCAAATGTCGCCCGCCGGGCGACCTTTTTTGTTTTCCGGGCTGTATACTGCAGACGTACCGTTGAGGTACGGAAAGGAAGGACAGAAAATGGAAAACAATATCACAGAGGTCGTATTCATCCTTGACAGGAGCGGCTCCATGGGAGGCCTTGAGGAGGACACGATAGGCGGCTTCAACTCCATGCTCGCAAAACAGAGAAAGCTCCCGGGCACGGCCTTCGTCACGACGGTGCTTTTTGACAACGAGATCATAACGCTGCACGACCGCCTGCCGATAAGCGAGGTCGCCGACATCACCGAAAAGGACTATTACGTCCGGGGCTCGACGGCTCTTCTCGACGCGGTGGGCGAAACGGTCGAGCGCATCGCCTCGATCCACAAATACGCCAGGCCCGAGGACGTTCCGGAGAAGACGATCTTCATCATCACCACCGACGGCATGGAAAACGCCAGCGTCCGCTTCACCTACGAAAGGCTGAGATCGCTCGTCGAGGAGAAGAAAAAGAACGGCTGGGAGTTCATTTTTATGGGCGCGAACATCGACGCGGT
>JAILDS010000262.1 GCA_024689165.1 Clostridia bacterium | reverse complement strand
TTTTCATCGGGATCACCTCAAGTCTACCAGTAAGATCAGAGACTCATCATAAAACCGAAATAGGTAAGAATGTTCCAGATCACGGAAATGAAGTTGGCGATTAACTGACCGAAATCCAAATCGAGTTTCATAGATTCCATAAATATGCCTCCGATTATTATTCTTCGATTATTGTAATTTTATACCCCGCGGGATAAACAAAATCCTCAAGGTTGACGACTTTTCTGAGTATGGCTCTCGCGTCCGCGGGCGTAGCGTCCATGTCGAAGTTGACGTCGCCGGTGATGCTCTGGCGGTAGCTCTGTTCTTCGAGCCCGACCGAGATCCTGAGAGCTACCCTCGCGTCGGCGGCGGTCACCTGACCGTCGAGATCGAGGTCGCCGAGAACGAAGGGCACCTCGTATACTGCGGCGGTATCGGCAACGACGTACGCCCCGTCAAGACCTTCAAAGACAGCAGCGCCGTCCTCGACGGAAAAATCGACAGCCTCGATAACGCCGTCGCCGTCAACGCGATAGACCTCGAGAGTCTCGGTGGAAAAGCCTTCAGGTATATCGATCCTGTAAGCGATGGGTTTGCCTGCTTCAGCTCTCTCGGAATCGGCGTAGGCTGCAAGCTCGTACATGACCAGCTCGCTGTACGGCAGCTGAGAATAAGCCGAACAGAGCGTCTCGCCGCCTTCAACGCGGGCAATAGAGACCTCTGCGCCCTCGGCAAAAGCGTCCTTCTCGAAAACAGCCTGAGCCGTTTCGTCAGGATCGGTGATCGTTATGACCTCGGTGAGCACGGGAACGGCGCGCTGCTCAACGGCACCGCAGACGGAGCATACGCGTTCCTCAAGCCCCTCGGCAAGAACGGTTGCAGGCGTTATGACCGTCCAGTCGGAGAATACGTGTCCGGCGGCGGACACGGCTTCACCGTCGGCAAGCTTCGCTCCGCAGTCGGCGCAGTATGTGTCGCCGGTGTATCCTTCGGCGGTGCAGGTCGCCGCGACTGCGTCCCTGACCTCGGTATTGCCGGTATGATTGTCCGGGTCGACGGCAACGGGCTCCGTGGAGGTCGCGCCGCAGGCGATGCAGTTATAGGTCCTCTCGCCCTCTTCGACACAGGTGGCGGCTGTCGTGACAGCTCCGGCGTCCCAGGCGTGATTGTCCGGGTTGACAGGGACTGGCTCAGTCTTGGTCGCGCCGCAGGCAGAGCATGTATAGGTCTTCTCGCCTTCCGCGACGCAGGTCGCGGCTGTCGTGACCGTTCCTTTATCCCAAGAATGGTTGTCAGCGTCGACCGGGATCGCCTCGGTCTTAGTCTCGCCGCAGACAGTGCAGGTATAGGTCTTTTCGCCTTCCGCGACGCAGGTCGCCGGAGCCGTAACGGAACCATCGTCCCATGTGTGATCAAGCTTCGGGATCGCAGCACCTTCGGAGATCATGACTCCGCAGTCAACACAGTACGTGTCGCCGGAATATCCTTCAGCGGTACAGGTCGCCTCGACGGCGTCCCTGACCTCGGTATTGCCCGTATGGGCGGAAGGATCCTTCGCGATCTTTTCGGTATAGGAATAAGCGCAGCCGGTACAGGTATACGTCTTTACTCCCCTTGCGACGCAGGTGGCGGCGGTCGTCACGACACCCGAATCAAAGGTATGCTCTTCCGTCTGTGTATGCGAATCGTCGCGCGTGCAGGTCCTTGTATGCGAAGCTTCTCCGTCGGAGACCCACGCGCCCCAGGAATGACCGAGGGCGGAAGCGTTCTCGACCTTGTAGGACACTTTCTGCGTATAGTTTTTGCCGTCCTTGCTGAAGCTTATGTTCGTGGTATAGACCCTATAGCCCTTCTCGGTACATGTCGGCTCCTGCGTCGTCTCGGTATAGCTGCCCGAGTTGCTTGTGGGCATCGAAGCGTTGACCGTAGCGCCGCAGACGCTGCAGGTGAAGGTCACGGAACCCTCGTAATAGTTGGTGCCGATACCAAGGAAGCCTTTCTCGGAATAAGGCTGTTTTGTGACGTTGTATGTCCAGGTGTGCCCTGTCGCGGCGGCTTCCGTTACCTTGACGACGACGCTTACGCCGTAAGTCTCGTTTTCATTCCAGGTGTAGGTCTTGTATCCGTCCGAGGCGCAGGATGCAGCCGTCGAAGTCACGGTATAATCGTCGGAATTGAGCTTCGGGACCTTAACGGTCTGCGTATGCGAGGAATCGTTCGCGCAGGTCCTCGTAAGAACGCCCTCTTCGGACGCGCTCGGGTCTTTTGTTATCGAGTACGCACTCCAGCTGTGGCCGGTCGCGGCGACGGACTGCGTTTTCGCAGACGTATACTGCTTGCCGTCCACGGTGAACGCCGCCGTATAGGTGCGAACGCCTTTCGTCGTGCAGCCCGGGGCTGTCGTGACAGCGGAGGTCACCGTGACGTCCACGGTCTTTTTTTCATGCGAATCGCTGACCTTGCAGGAAACCACGGCTGTAGCGCAGGTATATCCGGACCAGTTGAAAACGGCGTTTTCGTAATCGTAATCATGCCCGAGAGCGGCAATAACGCTGCCGGACGAGATCAGCTTATCACAGTCGGCGCAGTACGTGTCGCCGGAATATCCCGGGGTCGTGCAGGTCGCCGCGGCCGCGTCCCTGAGCTCGGTCCTGCCGGTATGGTTGGAGGGGTTGATCGCGATATCTTCGGTATAATTGCGGCTGCAGGCGGAACAGGTATAGGTCCTGACGCCCTTGGCTACGCAGGTAGCCTGGGTCGTCACAGCCGAGGTGTAGGAGTGGTTCTGAGTCTCTTTATGCGACGCGTCCCTCGTGCAGGTCCTCGTATGCGTCGTGCTTCCGTCTGACTTCCACGCTCCCCAGGAATGGCCGAGCGCGCTGCCGTCGCTGATCTTGTACGCGGCGTTCTGGGTATAGCTCCTGCCGTCCTTTGTGAACGTCAGGCTGATCGTATAGACGTTATACTTCGGCGTGGTGCAGGTAGCCGCCTGGGTGGATTTTTTATATCTCGTCGAACTCGAAAGGGGAAGATCCATCGTATGCGTGGCGCTGCATTTTGTGCAGGAAAAAGTGACCGAGCCCTTTTTGATCCAAGTGGGATTGGAGTTGATCTTATACTTCCAGGTGTGTCCCGTTGCGTCTGCACCGGTAACTTTGACGACAACGCTGACGCCGTAGGTCGAGTTCTTCTTCCACGTGTAAGTAGTGTAACCGGCTGCGGTACAGGTCGGCGCGGTCGTCTTGGTCGTGTAATCGGTCGTATTCAGCTTGGAAACGGTGACCGTTTGTGTATGTGAAGAATTCTTCTTGCATGTTCTGGTAATAGTCCCCGCGGCGGACGTCGACGGAGCTTTTGTAACGCTGTAAGAGCCCCAGGTATGGAGCGACGCCAGCGTGGAAGTGTTGACGGCATCTGCGGAATCGGCGGCGACAGAGCCGTCGAAGTTCTCGCCGTCAAGCTCGAGATGGACTTTGGTCAGCGAAGGGGTATAGGAAACGGACCCTGATATGCTTTTGTTCGTAAGGGTTACGGTGCCGAGGATGAACGAGTCCCCGCCCGCAAGCTCATTGAAGCTCTGCGCGGTCGAATAAATGCTCACGGTGAAATTACCGCCGGAAGCGTTCGTCAGAAATCCTATCTGATTGCTTTCCGACGACGTGAATGCGGTGGTAAATACCGGCTCGGCGAACATGTTCGTATTATACGGCATGGTAAAGGTCGCCGAATAAACGTCGTCGTCGCTTGCAACCCGGACGTCGTACGCGACGGCGCAGGGCTTTGCCAGCCTTTTTTCAAGCGTTACCGCGGGGTCGCCCTCGGAAAAGGCGAAAACCGCGACCGCGGCCGTCATCAAAACGGTTATGAATAGAGCAAAACACGCTTTGAGGGTTTTCTTCGATAAAAAAGATCTGTTCATGACCGTCTCCTTCATTTCAAACGGTAAGTTTCACCGGGTTTGAGATAAAACGCGCCGGGCGCGTCGAACCGCGCGGCATAGGCTTCATCGTATAACGAACCCGGTTTGGTGTGGATGGGTATGCTGACCTTCGCGCCGATGATCCCGGCGCAGCGGGCGGCCTCTGAAACGTCCATATTGTAAACGCCGTCCGTAGGCAGGAGCGCGACGTCCAGAGACATGCCCGGGAGCCCGTCCGACATAAAGTCAGTATACGAAGTATCTCCGGCGCAGTAGATCTTTTTTCCGCCGAAGCTCAGAACGTAGCCCACGCATTCGTTTATCGGGTGGTTCCTGTTGCAGGCGGGCACGCTGAGAATCCCGACGTCCCCGACGGAAAAGCTGTTGTATACGCCGCCTGCGAGAGCGTCCGCGGAGCGGATGACCCGGCAGCCCGGCTTTTTTGCCGGGAGATCGACCGCATTATGGTCAAAGTGCTCGTGAGTCACGAGAACAGCGTCGGCGGGGACGTCATAGCCGCCGCCGGCGTACGGGTCGACGTAGATCACGGTATCGCCGAAAGAAAACCTGAGGCTCCCGTGACCCTGATAATAGATTGAGATATCGGTTCGTGCTTCTGACATACAACCACCTGCCGTATTCGATTCTATCACAAATAAAAAGGCGTTGCAAGCTTGCGAACGCCTAAATTATTAATTTTCTTTAAAGCTTTCCGAAAGCTCCATAGTGGCCCGCGCATTGAGAACCAGAGCTTCGTCTCCGGTAAGAGACTCTTCGTAATACGCCTGCGCCCCTATCATGGCGGCGTTGTCCCCGCAGTAAGAGAGATCGGGGAAATACAGCTTCAGCCCGGCTTCACGGCACCTTCTGTCAAGCTCGCGGCGAAGAACGGAGTTTGCCGCGACGCCCCCTGCGACGGCCAACGCCCGCGGGCGATACGTCGAGGCGGCAAGCATCACCTTGTCGCACAGGATCCGGGCAACATCGAGCATGTACGAAGCCCCGAGGTCGGCGGCGTTGATCTCTCCCCCCTGCTGCTTAATGTTATGGACGAGGTTTATCATCTTGGTCTTCAGGCCGGAAAAGCTCATATCCAGCCCGTCGATCCTCGGGTGCGGGAATCTGAAGAAGTCTGCGTCGCCGTGCGCGCAGTATCTGTCCATATTCGCCCCGCCGGGATAGTCGAAGCCGAGCGTCCTCGCCGCCTTGTCCAGCGACTCACCAGCGGCGTCGTCAAGCGTCGTGCCCAGAAGCCTTAGATCGGTATAACCCGCGACGTCGACGATGGCCGTATGGCCGCCCGAAACGACGAGCGCCATAAACGGCGGCTCGAGCTGGGTGTGCGTCAGATAGTTGGCGGCGATATGGCCTCTCAGATGGTGGACGGGTATGAGCGGCTTGCGCGCCGAAAAAGCGAGCCCTTTTGCGAAATTCACGCCGACGAGAAGCGAGCCGATCAGCCCCGGCGCGGCTGTGACGGCTACGGCGCCGCAATCGGACACCCCGACCGAGGCGTCGTCGAGAGCTTTTTTCACGACCGCGCAGATCGCTTCCGTATGCCTTCTTGAGGCTATCTCCGGCACGACGCCGCCGTAGAGCACGTGCTCCTCCACCTGCGACGCAACCACGTTCGACAGGACCCATCTGCCGTCCTCGACGACGGCGGCGGAAGTGTCGTCGCAGGACGACTCAATCGCGAGTATTTTCATAAACCATCCTCCAAGCCCCGACGGTGTACTTCGTCCCGTCGGGTCTGTGATGCTCGTAGTAGTTCCTGCTGAATCCGGCTTTTCTGAAACCGAACTTCTCGTAAAGGCCGATTGCGGCGTCGTTGCCGTCCTCAACCTCAAGATAAGCGGCTTCGATCTTCCCCGCCCGGTCGAATAGCGTTCTCATGAGCCTTCCGGCTATACCCGCGCGGCGGTAAGCCGGTCTCACGGCAAGGTCCCCGATATACAGCTCGCATTCAAACAAAGACGCTATGATGAAGCCGACGCAGCAGTCTCCCTCGCAGGCCTTGAAGGCGAGTGTATGATCGAACGACAGCTCCCCTTCGAAATCCGAAAGCGTCCACGGCTCGTCGAAGCATTCCAGCTCTATCCCGTAAAACACGGCGGCGTCGGACGCGTCGGCGGTAAAGATATCGAAGTCAGGCGTTCCGGCAGACCGGGAAGTCCCGTCACCCTTTTGCGTCATACCAAGTGCGCCCGATATGCGCTTCAACGGTCAAAGGCACTTTGAGGTCAACGACGTTTTCCATCTCTTCTTTCAGGATAGCGGCTACTTCTTCCGCTTCGTCCCCGGGGCACTCGACGATAAGCTCGTCGTGCACCTGGATGATCAGCCTCGCATCCATTCCCTTCAGCCGGTCCTCGACTCGGATCATCGCAAGCTTGATTATATCCGCCGCAGTGCCCTGTATCGGCGTGTTCCTCGCGACCCTTTCGCCGAAAGCCCTTACGCTCGCCTTGGAGTCGTTCAGCTCCGGCAGCCGTCTTCTGCGGTGGAACAGGGTCTCGACGTAGCCGTTCGCCCTCGCGTCGGACACGCAGGCGTCCATATACGCCGCAACGCCGTCGTAGTGGGCAAGATAGGCGTCTATGTACCGCTTCGCCTCATATACAGATGTGTGTATGTCGTTTGCCAGCGAAAACGGGCCGATGCCGTAAACGATGCCGAAATTGACGGCTTTTGCCCTCCGCCTCATCTGAGGATTGACAAGCTCGACCGGCACGCCGAATATCTGCGACGCTGTCTGAGTGTGTATGTCTGTCCCGCCGGTAAAAGCCGCGATCATGTTTTTATCATCTGCGATGTGGGCAAGCACTCTGAGCTCTATCTGAGAATAGTCGGCGTCCACGAGCAGGCTGCCCTCCGGCGCGATGAAATACTTTCGGAACCTCGCGCCCTCGGCAGTCCTGACCGGGATGTTCTGAAGATTCGGCTCGCTGCTCGAAAGCCTCCCGGTGCGCGTCTCGGTCTGATTGAACGTGGTGCGTATGCGTCCGTCCGCGCCGACGCATTTGAGCAGCCCGTCGCAGTAGGTGCTTTTGAGCTTTGCGAATGTCCTGTAATCGAGCACGGCGCCGACGATCGGGTTTTCCGGGGCGAGCTTTTCGAGTATGTCTGCGTTTGTCGAGTAGCCAGTTTTCGTCTTTTTCCCGCCCTTGAGACCCAGTTTTCCGAAAAGGATGTCGCCGAGCTGCTTCGGGGAATTGACGTTGAAATCCTCGCCCGCGAGCTCTACGATCTCTCGCCTGAGGCTCTCTGCTTTCGCATCGAGCTCATCACCGTACGCCGCGATACCTTCCGAATCGACGGCAAAGCCCCGTTCCTCCATTTCCGCAAGGACGCGGGCAAGCGGCGTTTCGATGTTTTTGAGCAGATACGTCTGGTCGTTCTTTTCAAGCTCGGCTGTCAGATATTTCTCCGCCGCCGGGAGAAGCGCCAGCAGAGGAAACAAAGGATTATCCGTCGGGGCAAAGTCGGACCGAAGAGACGGGACCGGCACGCGGCACAGCGCGGAAAGGCTGTTCGCGTCGAGCTTTTTCAAAAACGGGTCGGCGACGTAGCAAGCGAGCCTGACGTCGAAAATATCCCCCGCGGGCGTGACTCCGTGCAGCGCGGCGTCACCCCAGAGGGCTTTGAAGTCAAGGACCGTCTTTTTAACGCCCGGGTCCTCAAGCGCGGAGCGAGCCTGCGAAACGGAGAAAAGCGAGTTGTAATATACGTGAATCTTACCGCCGGACAGGACGTAAAACCCGCCGTCGTCGTAAACGAAGACAAGCTCTTTGAGCTCTTCGAGCGTCTCCGGCGCCCCGGAGACTATCTCGACCTCGTCCACCGGCGCCGCCGCTGCCGAAGGCTCGGGAACGCGGCCTGCGAAGACCCTGTCGTAAAGTCTGAAAAGCTCGTAGCGCTTCAGAAGCTCCGCCGCGGCGGCTTCGTCTTTTTTCGGCTCAAGTTCACTGTTCATGGTCGGGACCGGCGCGTCCGA
>JAILDS010000206.1 GCA_024689165.1 Clostridia bacterium | reverse complement strand
CCTTCAGTTTATCGTCGCGTCCGCGGCGGCGGTTTTTGAGACCGCGCTCGGATATCTTTCGAAGGCCTTCGCTGTCTGATCATAACACAATTGCAGAACGCGGCCGGCAGGCGAAAAGCCTCCCGACCGCGTTTTTTATCCGATCTTTCCGAGCTCCTCGGGCGAGGAAGCGAATTCCGTCGCTCCCGCCGCGCGGAGCTGTTCGGCGGAGCGGAAGCCCCACAGGCAGGCAATCGTCCTCACCCCGGCGGCGAGCCCGGTCTTCACGTCCGTTTCTCCGTCGCCGGCGAAGACGACCTCGTCGGGTCTCAGCTCCAAAGCTTTCATGACCTCGAGCACCCCGTCCGGAGCAGGCTTCAGTCGACGGACGCCGTTGTCGCCGATGACGAGCCGCAGTCTGCCGCCGAAATACTTCCGCGCGACGGATTCGGCGGCGTCCTGCTGCTTGTTCGTGACCGTCGCAAGGACGGCTCCCCTGCCCCCGAGCTCGTCGAGTACGGGAACGATCCCGTCGTAGGGCCGAGTATTTATCTCACAGTTCGCCGCGTAGTCCCGGGCAAGCGCGCCGGTGAATTCGCGCAGACGCTCCGGGTCGAGCCTCCCGCCGCAGGCGCGCCGGGCGAGCATGGCGATGCCGTTGCCGACGAACTGCCTTGTCTGCTGCGCGCCGATCGGCTCAAGCCCGTAAAGCGCGAGGGTCCTGTTGACGGCGGCGTGCAGGTCTCCGAGAGTATCCAGAAGCGTCCCGTCCATATCGAAAACGTAAGCTTTGATCATTTTGTTTCGTGTATCGCCTCATATATCCTTCGCGCCGTGACCTCGCCTATCCCGGGAACGGAGCGGAGCTCCTCGGGGGTCGCGGCGGCGATCTTTTCCATCGAGCCGAGCGTCTTGAGCATCATCCGGGCCGTTTTCGGGCCTACCCCGGGAAGACCGGTCAGCACGGGGGCAAGGGCGTTTTTCGACCTTTTGGAGCGGTGATAGGCGATCGAATAACGGTGGACCTCCTCCTGCAGCTGTGAAACGAGCGTGAAGCAGCGGCGTTTTTCCGCGATGGAGATCTCGCCCCCGCCGGAGGCTATGGCGCGGGTGCGGTGCTTGCCGTCCTTGACCAGGCCGAACAGGGGCACGTCGATGTTCCTCTCCTCAAAAAGCCTTTTTACGGCGGCGACCTGACCCTCGCCTCCGTCGAGGAGGATGAGGTCCGGCAGTCTGCCGAAGCCCTGCGTCCTGTCCTCCGCCTTTTCGTACTCGTCGAACCTGCGGGAAAGGACCTCCGTGAGTGAGGCGTAGTCGTCGCCGGCGTGCTCCGCGCTGATGATGAAACGGCGGTAAGCGGAACGAAGCGGCTTGCCGTCCCTGAAAACGACCATCCCGCCGACAGCGTCCCTGCCCGCCGTATGGGAAATATCGTAGCTTTCGAGATATTCCGGCGGTTTGTCAAGCCCGAGCAGCCCAGCAAGCTCCTCCGCGGCGGCAAGCGCGGGGTTTTTCGCCCTGTCGGTCTCGGTCAGCTTTTCGTACGCGTTGGCAAGCGCAAGCTCCGCGAGCTTTTTGCCCTCGCCGCGCACGGGAGTCCTCAGGCTGACAGCGCCGCCGCGTTTTTCAGACAGGAGCCGGGAGAGCCCCTCGGGGTCCTCCGTTTCTTCCGCCGTCAGTATCTCGGGCGGCACGTCCGAACGGATGGTATAAAACGTGTAAACGAGCTGTGAAAAAACCTCGGCAAATTCCGCCGAGCCTGTCGCTCCGTCTTCCTCCGTCCCCGTTTCCGTTCCGGGATCGGCGGACCCCGCGTCGGGCTTTTCGGTAATAAAGCTCTCGCTGTCGAACAAAAGCCCGTCCCTGAAACGAAGAACGGCGAGGCAGGCTTTTTTTGCACCGAGGGCGAAGGCGAATACGTCCTTCGCGGTCCTGTTTTCCGTCACGACCTTCTGCTTCGCGCCGAGCCGCTCGATGGTCTTTATCCTGTCGCGCAGGATGGCGGAGGTCTCAAAATCCAGATTTTCCGCGCACTGTTCCATGCGGCGGGTCAGCTCCGCCACGCTCTTTTCCTTGTCGCCGGACAAAAACTCCAGCGCGTCGTCGACGCTCTTTTCATAGCTCTCGAGATCGATCTTGCCGCAGCACGGGGCGGAGCAGGTCTTGATGAAATAGTTAAGGCAGGGCCTTGCGCGGCGGTTGATGTCCTTCGGGAAGCTCATGGAGCAGTTGGGCAGGGCGAATATCTCCTGCGCCTCGGCCACCGCCTTTTTGATGCTCCAGTTGCCGGTGAACGGGCCGATGTATTCTGCGCCGTCGTCCTTCGGACGGAAGACCGCCGAGATCATCCGCCAGGGCGGGGCCGACACGCGGATATACGTATAACCCTTGTCGTCCTTGAGAAGGACGTTGTACTTAGGTGAATGCTGTTTGATAAGGCTGCACTCGAGCACCAGCGCTTCAAACTCGCTGTCCACGACGACGTAGTCGAAATCGAAGACGTGGCCGACCATGGCCTTCACCTTCGCGGAATGTCCCGAATCCGTCCCGAAATAGCTGCTGACGCGGTTTTTGAGCTTTTTCGCCTTGCCTATATATATTATCTCCCCGTCGGCGTTTTTCATAAGATACACGCCCGGCCGGAGCGGCAGACGCATGGCCTTGAGCCGAAGCTCCGGCAGTCTCTTGTTTTCCGTAACGCTCACCCCGTATGAATATGACGGCGCACAAAGTACGCCGTCACGAAAAAATGCTTCGTCCTTTACCCGCAGAGCCCGGTTTTCGGTCCGGTACGCAGGAAAAGAAAATCACTGCTCAACAAGACCTGCCCTGATAAGACCGCAAAGAGCCTCGACAGCCGCCTCGTCGTCAGGACCGTCGGCGATTATCTTGATGTCGTTGCCGCCGGTGACGCCGAGCGAAAGCACGCCCAGAAGGCTCTTGGCGTTTGCCTGGCGCTCTTCCTTTTCGACCCAGATGGTGGACTTGAACTCGTTGGCCTTATTGATGAAATAAGTTGCAGAACGCGAATGAAGACCGACCTGATTCTGAACGACTATATTCTTACTGCACATCTGATTTTCTCCTTGCTTTGAGCTTCCGGCTCTCAGCCGTCCGCTGAACTCGGGAACGGGCGTCCCGCCCGTCCGCGCACGTCCGACGTACGGCGCTTGAGACGATTATATCACGCGCAGTTTGTTCGTCAAGAAAATAAAAGCCGCGTAAAATTATTTCGTGTGCTTGACCAAGTATCAAACAGAATCATCTCGGCTGTTTTGTGCAATTTTATGCTCCCTTATCAGCGCGACGGAGATCGACCCTATGCAGAACAGATCGTTGGCGGCGCCCGCCCACGCGCCGTTGACCAGATCGTATATCAGCCATAAGCCGTAGCGCGGATATGACAGGAGTTTGAGCTTTTTCGTCTGCACCTGCCAGTTCGCGACCGTCGCAGTAACGGAGGCCATAAGCGGCAGTACCGACCATGCGTTCTCCCACGTTGCGATGACGGAACCCGCCGCGATGACGACGAAAACTGCGGGGATGAGCTTTGAGTTGACGTTCTTTTTCTCGCGCAGCCCGTATATATAGTTGCGCACGATATTCATGGCGTTTATCGCGACCGCGGGGTACAGCCCCAGCATCAGGTAGTGCAGGACCCAGAATACGCCGGACGCCGTCATCATAGCCATTATCGCCCCATGCCTGCGGAACTGGAAAGACAGTATCGTAAGCGCCATTGCAACAAAACCCATCGCCTGGGCGATGAGTTCGACGTGCGTTTTGTAAAAATCAAGCATGACGGCGCCCGGTCCTATTGAACGAAACCGAAGCCGGCTATGGCTTTTTTGAACCTTCCGCGGTAGAGCCTGAATATATCCGCCCCGAGGTCGATATAATTCTTCTCGCCGCCGTGGCCGCAGAGCATGGCGAACTGAGTCCCGACGTTCTCGGCGGTATCGCCGTCCGCGGCGACCCCGACGCAGTAAAATGATACCGCCACGAAATCGGAGATCCGGCGATAAAACTCCGGATAGCCTTCTCGGAGGATGTCATAAATCTTGGTCGTGGCGACCGAACCGAGGGAGGAGTGCGGCAGGTAACGCTCCACACAGTATTCCGCGGTAAAAAAGGTCAGCAGCTTGAGCTGGAAGATCAGCTCGTCATCGACCGGCACCGTATAAGCGGCCGCCTTCTCAAGAACGTCCTGAGGCGCGGAGGATGCCCCGGAATAGCTGAACGCGCTGACGATCTGGGTCCCCAGCGCTCCGGCCTTGCGGATATTGCCGTTGAAAGTCTGCTCATGCATACGCCTGAGCAGAACGGTTTCATCGACGCTCGGTTCGTTCTTGACCGGCGCCCCGACGATCTTCATATCCGAATCATTGTATACATTCACGGGCTGATCGACCTTTCCGTCAAAAATCACTTTGCGTTTTTGCGCTGTTTCGCCTTGAAAGCGTACAGTTTTTCGAGCTCCTGCTCCGGGGTGGTATAATCGCCCGGAGAGATAAGAGACCTGGAATACATCCCGTGGAAATCGCTGCCGCCGGTCATGAGCAGGTCATGCTCCCGCGCGAAGCTTTCAAGCCGGGCGGTCGTCTCCGCGTCGGCGGTGGGGTGCCACACCTCGACGCCGTCGAAGCCGTATTCCCCGTAATTCTCAAGCAGGCCGAAGCTGTCGTAAAGCGCCGGATGGGCGAGGATGGCGACGCCCTGCGCGTCATGCACGGCGGTCGTCACCGCTTTGACGTCCGGGTAGGTTATCTTAGGCAGGACGCAGTCGGGGCTGTCGGGTGAAAAAAGAGTCGCGTAAACGTCGGAATAAAATGAGTCGGTAACGCCGCTTTCGATGAGCGCCTGCATCACGTGCTGCTTACAGACGTGGTTTGAGCCCTGGGCGCAGCGTCTGATAAGATCCTTGGTCACGGGGTATTTTTTGGAAGCGCCGACTATCATATAATTGCCCGCCTTTGCGGCAAGCGCGGTATTCTGGTGGCACAGCCCCTCGAGGCTGTCGGGGTTGTCGCACATATAACCGAGGATATGGACCGGTCTGCCGGTCTTTTCGTCGCAGGCGGAAAGCTCGACCCCGTGCAGCACCTCGACGCCGACCCTGTCGCCGATGACCTTGGCGCGACGGCAGGCAACGAGGCAGTCATGGTCCGTGATGGACAGTGTGTCGACGCCTCTTTTTTTTGCAAGAGCAATAAGATCCTCAATTCCCATCGAACCGTCGGACAACCTGGTGTGACAATGAAGATCCGCACTCATAATAATACCACTCCTAACGTAACTCACGATTATTCCGAAATTATTATATCTTTTTCGAAATAATAAATCAAGTACGGATTTTGTTGTTTTTTTAACGCAGATCCCCGTCAGCCGTCCGCTTTTACCGCCGGGCGCTCAAAAGACGGCGTATCAAGCAGTAACGGTGCTGATCCTGTGCAGCTCGGCGTACTTTCCGCCGGCCGAGAGCAGCTCCGCGTGGGTGCCGCTCTCTGCGACTCTGCCGGAGTCTATGACGAAGATCCTGTCGGCGTTCCTTATCGTCGAAAGCCTGTGGGCGACCACGATGGTCGTCCTGCCGACGCTCAGCTCGTCGAGCGCCTGCTGTATCTGCAGCTCTGTCGTGTTGTCCAGAGCGCTCGTAGCCTCGTCAAGTATCAGTATGCGCGGGTCCTTGAGGAACAGCCTCGCGATCGAAAGCCTCTGCTTCTGCCCGCCCGAGAGCCTTACGCCGCGTTCGCCTATGTCGGTCGAATATCCGTCCGGAAGGGTCATGATGAAATCGTGTATCTTAGCCGCCTTTGCCGCCCGGACCACCTCGTCGTCGGTCGCGTCCGGTCTGCCGTAACGTATGTTATCCGCAACGGAGCCGCTGAAAAGGAACACGTCCTGCTGGACGATCCCTATGCCCCTGCGCAGCGACCCGAGCGTCACGCCCGCGACGTCCGTCCCGCCGATTGTTATCCTGCCACAGCCCGGTTCAAGTCTGTAGAAGGCCGGGATGAGGTGACAGATAGTCGTCTTGCCGCCGCCGGAGGGGCCGACGAGGGCCACCCTGGAGCCTCCGGGCACCGTCAGCGAAATGTTCTCAAGAGCGTCTCTTCCGTCAGTTCCGTCATATGCGAAAGTCACGTTCTCAAGCGCGATATCGCCGCTGAGGTCGGTCAGCTCCGCGGCGCCGGGCGCGTCCTCCTCCGCAGGGATATCCATTATCTCGGCAAAACGCCTGAAGCCCGTGACGCCGTTCTGCCACTGTTCCATGAAAGCTATGAGCGTCTGAACGGGTGAAATGAACAGGTTGACAGACACGATGAACGTCGAGTATTCGCCGAAATTTATCCTGCCCGAATAGAGAAAAAGCCCTCCGGCGATGAGTATGAACACGTTGAAAACGTCCGTTACGAAGGACGTTGAGGAGTGGAAAATGCCCATCGCCTTGTACGAATGCGCCGAGGCTCTGACAAAAGCGTCGTTGCCCGATTCGAATTTTTGCTTTTCGGTTTCGGAGTTGACGTAGGCCTTGGTGACGCGTATGCCGGTGACCGACGACTCGACCGCCGCGTTTATCCTCGCGTTCGCCTCGCGGCGTTCGGTAAAGGCCTTGCGCATCTTTTTGCGAAGAGGAACGGACACGGAGACCAGTATCGGCGCGCAGATGAAGATGATCAGCGTCAGAGGGACGTCGATGGAACAAAGGTAGCCGAAGCTGAGAACGATCATCACCGAGGAGGTCAGGATGTTCTCCGGACCGTGGTGCGCCAGCTCGCTGACCTCGAACAGGTCGCCCGTCAGGCGCGACATTATCGCGCCGGTCTCGTGGCTGTCGAAGAATGAAAACGGCAGCTCCTCGAGGTGCGCGAAAAGCTCTCTGCGCATCTGAGCCTGCATCCTCGTGCCGACCATATGCCCCTGATACTGAACGAAATACCTCAGAAGCATCCTGACTGCGTAAAGCCCCAGGACCGCCGAGCCGGCGATGATTATCGAACGGTACTCCCGGTTCGGGATATACTGGTTGAGCATCCTGTTGGTCATCACAGGATACACCATGCCGACGACGGAGATCAGCAGCGACGCAAGCATGTCGAGGATAAACAGAAAAAGATGAGGCTTGTAATACGAAACAAAGCGTTTAAGCAAAAAGCGCCGCCCCCCTCTTAACAGGCATTCGGAAAGAAACGCGCCACGCCGCTTCCGGCGGCGTGGCAGGACAAGTCAAACAACGGTGGGCCGGACGTCCGCGGGGGAAATCTGACGCCCCCGGGGTCACTCGGCCGTGAACTCCAGCTCCAGCCAGTCGGAATAGTAATGGTACGCGCTCTCGGCCCTCACGCACAAAGTATAGGTCTTCCCGCTTTCAAGAGTATCTGTCCCGATACGGAAATCCGCCGTATCGTCGTCATCGATCACGAAGTAGTCGTCCACGAAATTCTCGCTGAATATGATCTTTCCTTTTTCATTTCTCACGATCACCTTGTACTCGTGGACTATGAAATTGGAGCCGGCCTCGTCAAAGGACAAAAACCACTCGCCGTTCTCGTTTTTATAAGCCCTCGCGGAGACGTCCTCGGGGAACACGGGTTTGGAATCGTTGGCTCTCATGTTGCGGTAGGTGTATGCGTAATTCTCCGTATCATTGACGTCCTCGACGTAATAGTCGCAGAAATACGTGTCGGAGAGAAGGTCGTAGCCCCTGATCCTCACGCTGCCGTCGTTGTCGGCCTCAACCACGCACATCTGCGAAGCGGGATCGTACCCGTCGGGATGCTGGCCGGGGATGTAGTTGTTTTCGAGCTCAAAGGTCGCCGTCGCCCCGCAGCCGACTGCGGTATACGTGGTCTGGTTGATAGACCTCGGGTCGTTGAGCGGGAAATGCGAGTGGCCGGAGAAGTTGACTATCCGGTTATGCCCGGCGAGAACGACGTTGATCTGCGGGTCGCCCCAGACAGAGGAACCGTAGACGGTGCCCCACGGGTGCGGGTGCTGGAAGGTAAATATAGCCCTGCCGTCGTTATCCTTCTCGGCCTCTTTTATGGCGTTCGAATACCACGCCAGGCTCTGCGGAGTGAACGTCCACTCGGTAGCGCTGCGCTCGCCCGAGAACGCGATGCATTTGAACCCGTTTATCTCGGTGACCGTATCCGGTTCATAACCGAAATTGTTTATGAAATACTCACGGTAGTTGTCGTTTTTGAATTCATGATTGCCGTGGATATTGATGCAAACGGTCTCTTCGCGGACGTGCTCCTTCAGGGTAGCGACATAATTGACGTAATCGCCCTCGCCGCCGACCGACGAAAAATCGCCCAGCCCGAAGAACCCGTCTACGCCGGCGTAGACGTCGTCAGAATCGAACAACTCATAAGCGGTGTCTATTGCGTCGGCGACGTGGTCGTTCTTGTTGTGCGAATCGGTAAAAACGACTATCCTGACTGTCGGCGTGAAGTCATCCGGGACCGTCGGGAGCCCGTCGGTGACCTTGCCCGTCAGCCGGGTCACTCCGCCGAAGGGCAGAATAACGCCCAGAACGGACGTTACGCCGAAAATGATCCCGATAAACCACTGCATCAGCTCTTTGAAACTCATATTGTGATCCCCCGTTTTTCAGGTCCCGGTCTCCGGTTCCCCGCACGGCGCAGTTGAGCGGCAGAACGGATCGGGACCTTCGATTTGGTGTTTATTATTTTGATTATATCACTTTTTTTCGAAAATGCAAGGGACGCGCGGAGAGAAAAGGGAAGCGCCTCCGCGACGCCGGCAGAAACGCTGTTTTACTCCCGACGCCCGCCGAACGAAAACCGGGAGTCTCGCGGCTCCCGGTAAATCGGCGTCGGTATCAGCGCGTAAACAAAGTCTTTATAAAGCAGAGGATCTTGTGGACGATCCTGATGATGATTCCGAATATGGTTCTCTGGTGGACGTTGCCGCAGTATTCGCACAGATTCGCGTCGTGATAGTCCGCAAGCTTCGTTCCGCACACGTCGCACACGTGGTCGCCGTTCTCGTCAACGTGCGGAGTCTTCTCCGTCTCCGTCGGCTCGTCCCGCGCGGCGGGAAGGCGTCATTTTGCCAACAGCCTTTTGAGTCTCCGGGCCGCCTCCCTTGTATCCTCGGGGCTGCCGAAGGTCGAAAAGCGGAAGAAACCCTCTCCGCAGGCTCCGAAGCCGGAGCCGGGGGTTCCGACTATCTGTGTTTCGTTCAGCAGTATGTCAAAAAACTCCCAGCTTCCGATCCCGTCCGGGCATTTCAGCCAGATATACGGCGCGTTCCTGCCGCCCGTGTACCAGACGCCGCACTCGTCGAGAGCTTCGGTAAGGCAGGCAGCGTTGTTTTTGTAAACGGCGATCTGTTCTTTGATCTGTCTGCGGCCCTCCTGCGTGAAAACGGCCGCGCCGCCGCGCTGGATGATATACGACACGCCGTTCGTCTTCGTCGTCCTGTTCCTCACCCACATCGCGTTCAGGCTCATGCCGGAACGCGTCAGCTCCGCAGGGATCACGGTATAGCCGAGGCGCGTCCCCGTAAAACCCGCCGTTTTTGAGAATGAGCAGATCTCGACGGCGCAGGTCCGTGCTCCGTCGATCTCGAAGATACTGCGAGGCAGAGACTCGTCCTCGATATAAGCCTTATACGCCGCGTCGAACAGAATGACGGCGCCGGTCCTGTTCGCGTAGTCTACCCATCGGCCCAGCTTTTCCCTGCCGAACACGGCTCCCGTGGGATTGTTCGGCGAGCAAAGGTATATCAGTCCTGCCCTGCCGTCGTCCGGCGGCTCCGGCAGAAACCCGTTTTCGGTACCGGAGGGCAGATGTATCACCTCGCGCCCCGCGATGACGCTCGCGTCGAGGTACGCAGGGTATGCGGGCTCTATCACGAGCGCGGCGTTTCCCGGAGCGAAGAGGTCGAGGATATCCCCGAGCTCGTCGCTCGCCCCGGAGGAAATGAACACCTCGTCCGGAGATACGCTCACCCCGAGTGAGAGATAGTTGTTCGCGACGGCTTCCCGCAGGAAAGGCGCGCCGCATTCCGGCTGGTAGCCCCGGAAGGTCTCCGCCGAGGCCTGCTCGTCCACCGCCGCGTGGAGCGCCTCAATGACAGCGGGGCAGAGCGGCTGCGACACGTCGCCGATCCCCAGGCGCAGAAGTCTCTGACCGGGCTGCTCCTCAAGATACGACCGTGTTTTTTCCGCAATGCCTGCGAAAAGGTAAGAATCCTTGAGCTCCGCGTAGTGCGGGTTTGGCTTCATCATAAGACCGTCTCTCCTTCGTATACCGTCTCCGCAGGGCCGGTCATGACTATTTTGCCCGCCGCGTCCGCGCGGACCGTGAGCGTCCCTCCGTCGAGAACGACGGCCACGTCCCTGTCCGCAGAGCAGAAGCCTTTTTTGACCGCCGCCGCGACGGACGCGCACGCCCCAGTGCCGCAGGCGGAGGTCACGCCGCTCCCGCGCTCCCATACGCGCATCCTGAGCCTGTCCGCGCCGAGCACCGAAACGAACTCGACGTTCACTCCGCCGGGGAAAGCCTCGTGCTTCTCGATCGCCCGTCCAAGTTTTTCAACAGGCACGTGCCCGACGTCGGGCACGAAGATCACGGCGTGCGGATTGCCGACCGATACCGGCGTGAGAAGGATCTCCTCCCCGCAGACGCCGAGCCGCAGCTCTTCGCCGACGTCTGCATCTCCCATATCGACCGTGACGGTCCTGACTCTGCCGCCCGAGACGCTCAGCTCAAGCCGCTTGACGCCGGACAGCGTGTCGACCCTGAGGCTCGTTTTATCGGTATATCCCTTGTCGTAAACGTATTTTCCGACGCAGCGGATACCGTTGCCGCACATCATCGCCTCGCTGCCGTCGGCGTTGAAGATCCTCATCGAAAAATCAGCCTTTTCGGACGGTGAGATAAAGATCATCCCGTCGGAGCCTGCTCCGAACCGGCGGTCCGACAGTTTTTTCGACAGCTCTGCGACGTCGGGCGGGACCTCGCCGTAGACGTAGAGATAATCATTGCCGAGACCGTGCATTTTCGTAAATCGCACCCTCATTCACCCCCGTCCTTCGCGGCGTCGAGGGACGCGCCGACAAAACCGAGGAACAGCGGGTGCGGACGGTTCGGACGGCTCTTGAACTCCGGATGGTACTGGACGCCGACGAAAAACGGCCTGTCCGACAGCTCCACGGTCTCGACCAGCCTGCCGTCCGGAGAGATGCCGCTCAGCGTCAGCCCGGCGCCTTCGAGCCGTCCGCGGTAGTCGTTGTTGAATTCGTAGCGGTGGCGGTGCCTTTCGCTTATCTCGCGCCGTCCGTAGCAGCGTTCCATCACGGTCCCGGGCTTGATCTCGCAGGGATACGCCCCGAGCCGCAGCGTACCGCCCTTGTCGATATCGTCGCTCTGGCCCGGCATGAAGTCGATGACCTTGTTTTTGCACTGCTCGTCGAACTCACCCGAGTTCGCGTCGGTGATGCCGGCGGCGTTCCTCGCGAATTCGATAACGGCGATCTGCATGCCCAGACAGATGCCGAAATACGGCACGCCGTTCTCACGGGCGTATTTTGCGGCGGAGATCATGCCCTCTATCCCCCGGCTGCCGAAGCCGCCCGGGACGATGATACCAGCAAGATCTCCGAGCTTTTCGGCGACGTTGTCCCTCGTCAGCTCCTCGGAATCTATCCAGCTTATGCTCACTCTTGTCCCGAGAGCGTAACCCGCGTGACGCAGAGCCTCCGCGACGGAGAGATAAGCGTCGTGAAGACCGACGTATTTTCCCACAAGACCTATTTTCACGGTATTTCTGCGGTTTTTGATGCGTTCGACCATTTCGGTCCATTCTGCCAGATCGGGCTCGGGCACCTCAAGCCCCAGCTCGCGGCAGACGACCTCGGAAAAACGCGATCTTTCGAGCATGAGAGGGGCTTCGTACAGATTCGGCAGAGTTATGTTTTCAATTACGCAGTCTGGTTTTACGTTGCAGAAAAGGGCAATCTTCTGAAAAATGCTCTCCTCAAGCGGTTCGTCGCACCTCAGGACGATCATGTTCGGGTGCACGCCCATGCCCTGCAGCTCCTTGACGGAATGCTGCGTCGGTTTCGACTTGTGTTCCTCAGAGCCGTGGAGGAACGGCACGAGCGTCACGTGGATGAAAAAGCTGTTCTCTCTGCCGACCTCGAGGGATATCTGCCTCGCGGCTTCTATGAAGGGCTGCGACTCGATGTCGCCAATCGTGCCGCCGATCTCGGTGATAACGACGTCCGCGCCTGTCTTTTTGCCAACGCGGTACACGAAATCCTTTATCTCGTTAGTGATGTGGGGGATGACCTGAACGGTCGAGCCGAGATACTCCCCCCGCCTTTCCTTGTTAAGCACGCTCCAGTACACCTTGCCGGTGGTAAGGTTCGAGTACTTGTTCAGGTCGGAGTCGATAAACCTTTCGTAATGCCCGAGGTCAAGGTCCGTTTCCGCTCCGTCCTCCGTGACGTAGACCTCTCCGTGCTGATAAGGGCTCATCGTGCCGGGGTCGACGTTGATGTAAGGATCGAGCTTCTGGGCTGCGACGTTGAGTCCCCTCGCCTTGAGCAGACGCCCGAGGGACGCCGCGGTTATGCCCTTGCCGAGCCCGGAGACGACTCCTCCGGTCACAAAAATGTATTTAGTCATTGTGAACACCTCATTCCCACTCAACCGTTGCAGGCGGTTTTGAAGTTATATCGTATACTACTCTCGTTATTCCGGGCACCTCGTTGGTGATGCGGCTGCTGACCCGTTCAAGCAGCCCGTAGGGCAAATGCGTCCATGAAGCGGTCATAAAATCGTCGGTCGTGACGGCGCGCAGGGCGCAGACGTAACCGTATGTGCGCGCGTCGCCCATAACGCCCACGCTTTTCGTATCCGTCAGCGCGGCGAAATACTGACCGACCTGTTCGTTGAGCCCCTCCGACTCCAGCTCCTCACGAAAAACGGCGTCCGCCTCTCGAAGCATATCGAGCTTTTCATTCGTGACCTCTCCCACTATCCGGACGCCCAGCCCCGGTCCGGGGAACGGCTGCCGCCGGACGAGCTCCCGCGGGAGGCCGAGTTCTTCTCCGAGCTCCCGCACCTCGTCCTTGAAAAGCTCCCTGAGCGGCTCTGCGATACGGCCGAACGACATGCGCTCGGGCAGTCCGCCAACGTTGTGGTGGCTTTTTATGACCGCGGAATCTCCCTTTCCGCTCTCAATCACGTCGGGATAGATGGTCCCCTGCGCGAGGACGTCGATCCGCCCGAGCTTCGCCGCCTCCTCCTCAAACACGCGGATGAACTCCTCTCCGATTATCCGGCGTTTTGTCTCCGGATCGGTAACGCCTCGGAGCTTTCGGAGAAAGCGCTCCTGCGCGTCGACCCTCACGAAGCCTTTTCCGAGACGTTCCCCGAAGGTCTTTTCAACAAGGTCGCCCTCGCCCTTTCTCAGCAGCCCGTGGTCTACGAACACGCAGGTCAGGCCGTCCCCGACGGCCCTCTGCAGCAGCGCGGCGGCGACCGAGGAATCCACTCCGCCGGACAGGCCGAGAAGAACACGTTGGCCGGAAAGCTCACGGCGGTATTTTTCGACGGTCTGCTCAAGCACGTCGCCCATCCGCCAGTCGGCCGAGCAGCCGCAGATACCGAAAACGAAGTTTTTCAGGACCGTTTCACCGTACTCCGTGTGCGTGACCTCGGGGTGGAACTGCACGCCGTAAAGCTTTCTTTTTTCATCCCCCATCGCCGCGCAGGGACAGCTGTCGGTACCCGCCAGCGTTTCGAAGCCCTCCGGGACGGCGGCTACGGCGTCGCTGTGGCTCATCCAGCACACGCTTTTTTCCGGCACGCCCTGAAACAGCGGACTTCCTCCGGGGATGCGCAGCTCGGTCCTGCCGTATTCGCTCCCGCTTTGAGCGGGGGCTATCGTACCGCCTGCGAGGTAAGCGAGAAGCTGATGCCCGTAACATATGCCGAGCACGGGTATGCCGAGCCCGAGCACCTTCGCGTCGTATTTCGGCGAGGATCCGGCGTAAACGCTGTTCGGTCCGCCGGTGAATATTATACCGCGGAACCCGCGGGAAAGTATCCCTTCGCAGGAAATACTGCCGTATCGTTCGATCTCGGCGTACACGCCCGCGGCCCTGACACGCCGGGCGATGAGCTGATCATACTGACCGCCGAAATCCAGCACAAGTATTTTGTCCATTCCATCACCTTATCGCAAAGTCCCGGAACGGGCCGCAGAGCGCCCCGTCCCGGTGTATTTTTCCTTTATATTCCGCTGTCTCCGTAATTCGAAAGGACGCGGGCGGAGGGATCGTTCACGTCGCAGCCCTCCCACTCCCTGTTAGGCATCCAGAAACCGGAGACCATCTCCGACTGTCCGGGATAGTATTTTTCAAAGATCTCGCGGTAAAGCAGCGATTCCTTGGTGAAAGGCTGAGCGTGGGAATATTTGCGCCGCCTTTCTTCGAACTCCAGGTCGGTATATCTCTTTTCGGCGTATTCCTTGAGATGGTCCACCATCGAATGGCCGACGGCGTCGGAGAACGCAGCCTTCTCGCGCCACAGTATCGCGTCCGGCAGAAGCCCGGAACCGTCGAAAGCGCGGCGTAGCAGATATTTTCCTTTCCCGTAGCTGTTCATCTTGATCCGCGGGTCGAGGCTCATCACGTAAGATACGAAGTCCAGATCGCCGAACGGCACCCGCGCCTCGAGGGAGTTGACCGAAATGCACCTGTCGGCCCTGAGCACGTCGTACATGTGCAGCTCCCGCACGCGTTTTTCCGCCTCGAGCTGAAAGGCCTCGGCCGACGGAGCGAAATCGGTGTATTTGTAGCCGAAAAGCTCGTCCGATATCTCGCCCGTAAGTATGACCCGTACGTCGCTTCGCTCGTGTATGGCTTTGCAGACGAGGTACATGCCCATGCTCGCCCGAATGGTGGTGATGTCGTAGGTGCCCAGCAGCTCGACGACCGTCTCGAGCGACGAGATCACGTCCTCCGGCGTCATGTATACTTCCGTGTGCTCGCTCCCGATATGTTCGGCGACCTGACGGGCGTATTTCAGGTCGATCGCGTCGCTGCTCATCCCGATGGCAAAGGTCTTTATCGGCTCTTTTGTCTGCGATGCGGCTATCGCGCACACAAGTGACGAATCCAGACCGCCGGACAGCAGGAACCCGACCTTCGAGTCCGACACGAGCCTTTTCCCGACGCCCGCGACCAGCTTTTCGCGGATCTTACCGCAGGCCGTTTCAATGTCGTCGAAGCAGGTCTCCTCCACCGCCGCGGGATCATGATAGCGTATGAATTCGCCGCGCCGCCAGTAGTGACCGGGCGGGAACGGCATGATCTTTTCGCAAAGCCCGACAAGGTTTTTCGCCTCGCTCGCGAAGACCGGCGTCCCGTCCGCGCCGTACCCGTAATACAGGGGCCGTATGCCTATCGGGTCCCGGGCGGCGACGTACTCCTGCGTCCTGCCGTCGAAAATGACGCAGGCGAACTCCGCGTCGAGCCGGGCGAACATTTCGCAGCCGTACTCGAAATACATCGGAAGGATTATCTCACAGTCGCTGTCGGACACGAAGCTGTAACCCTTCCTGCGCAGCTCCTCCCGTTCCCGCTCGAACCCGTAGAGCTCGCCGTTGCAGACGACATAGCTCCCGCCATGCTCAAAGGGCTGCATACCCCCGGGCGTCAGCCCCATTATCGAGAGCCTGTGAAAACCGAGCAGGCCCTTGCCCGTGTCGATTATCCGGCTGTCGTCGGGCCCTCTCGACTTTGTCCTGTAAAAGCCCTTCTCAAAAGCCGCACGGTCGACGGCGCTGCCGCAATAACCCATAATTGAACACATACGTCTTACTCCACATCCTGAAGGGCGTCGTAGCCTTCCTCGCCGGTACGCACCTTCACGACGTTTTCAACGTCATAGACGAAGATCTTGCCGTCGCCGATGTGCCCGGTATAGAGCACCTTCTTCGCCGTCTCGATCACCGTGCGTACGGGCACCTTGCTGACGACGATATCCACCTGGACCTTGGGCAGGAGCGTCGCCTCGACCTGGACGCCGCGGTAATACTCGGGCGTGCCCTTCTGCGCGCCGCAGCCCATGACGTGGGAAACGGTCATGCCGGTGATGCCGATGCCGAGCATCGCGGTCTTGAGCGCTTCGAGACGCGCCTCCTTGCAGACGATCTCGATCTTGGTGAACTTCGGCGTGCCTTCCTCGAAAGAGGGCACTTTCCTGACCGGGATCGCTTCCGCCACCGGCGCGTCGCCGCTGACGATGATCGGCGCTGCGCCCTCGTCGATCGTCTCGGGCAGCATCGAGAACCCGGCGTATGCGGAGGGCAGACCGTGCTCGGTCTTGTCAAGGCCGACCAGTTCCTCTTCTTTCGACGCGCGCAAACCGACGAGCTTTTTGATCAGCAGGAAGGTCAGCGTGATCGTGACCGCCGTCCACGCGGCGACAGAAGCAAAGCCGAGAAGCTGCAGCCCGAGCAGTTTGAATCCGCCGCCGTAGAACAGACCTGTCAGGGTGTTTCCCGCGCTGTCGGCGATCGAGTAGCCGGGGGCCTTGTCCGTCGCGAACAGACCGACCGAAAGCGTGCCCCAGATCCCGTTCACGCAGTGGACCGCCACCGCGCCCACCGGGTCGTCGATGTGCAGTTTATAGTCAAGCAGCCACACGCCGAAGACAACGAGCACGCCGGAGACCGCGCCGATGCAGACCGCGCCGACGCAGTCCGTCACGTCGCAGGGGGCGGTGATCGCCACCAGGCCCGCCAGCGAGGCGTTCAGGCACATCGAGACGTCGGGTTTGCCGTATTTGATCCAGGTAAAAATCATGCAGACGACGGTCGCGACCGCCGGGGAGATCGTCGTGGTCAGAAAGATCGAGCCGAGCTGCGGCACAGTCGTCGCGGCGGCGCCGTTGAAACCGTACCAGCCGAGCCAGAGGATGAA
>JAILDS010000172.1 GCA_024689165.1 Clostridia bacterium | reverse complement strand
AGAAGGCGTCCATGCCGGGATACTCGGCGGCGTCGAAGAGCTCCTCCTCGATGCGCAGGAGCTGGTTGTACTTCGCCACGCGGTCGGTCCTCGAGGGGGCGCCGGTCTTTATCTGGCCGGCGTTTATGGCGACGACGAGGTCGGCTATGGTGGTGTCCTCAGTCTCGCCGCTGCGGTGGGAGACTACCGTGGTGTAGCCGGCGCGGTTGGCCGTGCGGATGGTATCAAGAGTCTCGGTGAGGGTGCCGATCTGGTTGAGCTTTATGAGAACGGAGTTGCAGACTCCGAGGGAAATGCCCTTCTTCACGCGCTCCACGTTCGTGACGAAAAGATCGTCGCCCACGAGCTGTATCTTGTCGCCGAGGGCGTCCGTGAGCATCTTCCAGCCCTCCCAGTCCTCCTCGGCCATGCCGTCCTCGATGGAGATGATGGGGTATTTATTTACGAAGTCAACCCACATGGCTACCATTTCCTCGCGAGTCATGACGGTGCCGCGCTTGGGCAGATGGTACTTCTGATCGTCCTTGAACCAGTCGGAAACGGCGGGGTCCATGGCTATCTTGAAGTCCTCGCCGGGCTTGTATCCGGCCTTTGTAATTGCCTCGACGAGCGCCTTGAGCGCGTCCTCGTCGCTGGCAAGATCCGGCGCGTAGCCGCCCTCGTCGCCCACGCCGCTGGAGGGAACTACCTTCTTGAGCACGTGGAAGACTTCGGCGCACATGCGCAGGGCCTCGCGCCAGCTCTTCGCGGAGACGGGCATTATCATGAACTCCTGGATATCCACGCTGTTGGTCGCGTGAGCGCCGCCGTTGAGAACGTTCATCATCGGCACCGGCAGAGTCTTGCCGTTGACGCCGCCGAGGTATTTGTAAAGAGGCATGCCGAAGTATTCCGCCGCCGCCTTCGCGCAGGCGAGCGAAACGCCGAGGATGGCGTTGGCGCCGAGGCGGGTCTTGTTCGGGGTGCCGTCAAGCTCGATGAGGAGCTTGTCTATGCCGACCTGATCCATCGCGTCGAAGCCGATGAGGGCCTCGGCGATCTCGGTGTTGACGTTTTCCACCGCCTTGAGCACTCCCTTGCCCTGATAGCGGTCCTTGTCGCCGTCGCGCAGCTCGCAGGCCTCGAACATGCCTGTGGACGCGCCGGAGGGCACGGCCGCGCGGCCTACGGTGCCGTCGTCCAGCGTGACCTCTACCTCGACTGTGGGGTTGCCGCGGGAATCGAGTATCTCTCTTGCCAGAACATCCGTGATCTCAAGATAACTTCTCATTTGCTTTCCGTCCTTTCCGATGTATAGAAATAGATCATACGATCAAAGAGCTTCCTGTCATTTCTTCGGGCTTTTCAAGGCCCATGAGGTCGAGCATCGTGGGGGCTATGTCGCACAGCCGCCCCTCGCGCAGGGACACCTTCGCGCCGACTATTATGAACGGCACGGGCGCCGTGGTGTGCGCGGTATGCGGGGTGACGCCGTCCTCCTCCAGCATGCAGTCGGCGTTGCCGTGATCGGCTGTGATTATGGCGATGCCGCCCATTTCGGAAGTGGCCTCCACCACCCGGCCGACGCATTCGTCGACGGTCTCGACGGCTTTCACGGCCGCCTCGAAAACTCCCGTGTGGCCGACCATATCGCAGTTGGCGAAGTTCACCACGACTATGTCGTACTCCCCGCTGCGTATGGCGGCGCAGGTCTCCTCCGCCACCTTGAAGGCGCTCATTTCGGGGATGAGATCGTATGTGTCGTACTCCTTCGGCGAGGGCACGAGGACCCTGTCCTCCCCCTCGTAGGGCGCTTCGACGCCGCCGTTGAAGAAGAAAGTCACGTGCGCATACTTCTCCGTCTCGGCGATGCGCATCTCCGTCATCCCGAGCTTGGAGATGAACTCGCCGAAGGTGTTCGCCAGCGACTGCGGCGGATAGGCGATCTCGACGTTCGGCATATCGGCGTCGTACTGCGTCATGCAGACGTACTTTACGGGGAAATACCCCTCGCGGCGCTCGAAATCGGAGAAACCTTCGTCGACAAAGGTCCTCGTTATCTCCCTTGCCCTGTCGGGCCGGAAGTTCATGAATATGATGCTGTCGTTCGGACCAATGAGCCCGTCCGGCGCGCAGAGCACCGGCTCCATGAATTCGTCCGTCACTCCCAGCTCGTACGAGCGCTCGACGGCCTCGGCGGCGTCCGGCATGAACGGGGCCTCGCCGAAGACCATTGCGTTGTAGGCGCGCTCTATGCGCTCCCAGCGCCTGTCTCTGTCCATCCCGTAGAAGCGGCCCATGACCGTCGCTATCGCGCCGACTCCGAGCTCCCTGCACTTTTCCGCGAGCGCGCGGATATAGCCCGCGCCGGAGGTGGGCGGGACGTCGCGTCCGTCGAGGAAGCAGTGGATATAGACGTTTTCCACTCCCCTGCGCTTTGCCATCTCGAGCAGGGCGTAGGTGTGGGTTATGTGGCTGTGGACTCCGCCGTCGGATATGAGCCCCAGCAGATGCAGGGACGAGCGGTTTTCAACGGCGCTGTCCATGGCGGCGCAGAGCGCGGGATTTTCAAAGAAGCTGCCGTTTTTGATGCAGTTGCTTATGTGCGTCAGCTCCTGATAGACTATCCTGCCGGCGCCGATGTTCGTATGGCCGACCTCGCTGTTGCCTATCTGCCCCTCGGGCAGACCGACGTCCTCCCCCGAGGCCTGCAGCTGAGTATGCGGCCACTGCTCCGTCAAACGGTCGAGCACGGGCGTTTCCGCTCTGGCTATGGCGTTGCCCGGCCCCGGCTCGGCAAGGCCGTAGCCGTCCATTATGATGAGCGTAGTAGGTGTTTTGTTCATAAAATGTCTCCTGTTACTGGTCGGCGGCGGCGATTATGGCCTCAAAGTCCCGCGGGACGAGCGAGGCGCCGCCTATGAGCCCGCCGTCTACGTCCGGCTGCGCGAGAAGCTGCGCGGCGTTCGCGGGGTTCATCGAGCCGCCGTAGAGTATTGTCATCGCCCGCGCGATCCTCGCGCCGGCAAGGCCCTTTACGACCGCCCGTATCGCGGCGCAGACCTCTCCGGCCTGCTCGGCCGTGGCGGTCTTACCGGTGCCTATGGCCCAGATGGGCTCGTAGGCGATCACGGTCTTC
>JAILDS010000133.1 GCA_024689165.1 Clostridia bacterium | reverse complement strand
GGCGTCCTCCCAGTCGTCGCGGCTCATGTGGTCGTGGGTCTTGTCCTTGCACTGGGCGGTGGAACGGAACCAGTAGTCGTTGAGCTGCGGGCTGGAAGCGCCGAGGGAGGCGTAGGTGGTGTCGACGAGGCTGTCGCTCTGACCGCCCATGTGCGCGGTAACGGGCAGCAGCTGCAGGTTGTAGCCCGCAAGAAGGGTGATGTTGATGCCGTTGGCCTTGGCGGTGCCAAGGGTGTTCCTGGTCATGTTCTGGATGAGGTAATACTCCTTGAGGTTCTTTTCAAGGGTCGCGTCGATGACCTCGTCGGAGAACATGTAGTCAAGGCCTTCGCGGTAGTCGACGATCGGGACCATGGCCCAGAAGCCGGGGGTGTACTTGAGAAGATCCTTGAGGTAGGCGTCGTACATGTTCGCCTGAGCCCAGCGGATGTAGATGTCGTAGTTGAGGCCGGCGTCGGTCCAGATCTGGTCCTTGTTGACGATGTAGTTCGTCAGCCAGATTGTGAAGGTCGCGCCGAGCTTGAAGATGGTCGAATACTGCGCCTCGACCTCATCCTTGAAATAGTTCTGGATGTCGGCGCGGATAGTCGTCGGCAGGTCGTTGATCCAGCGGATGAACGCGGAGCCCCTGGCGTTGCCGTACAGGTTGACGAAGGCCTCGAGGGAGGTCTCGACCTCGTCGGCGTCGGTCATGTCCTCAAGCGTGTAGGCGAGGTTGCCCTTCATGATGTCGCCCATCAGGCGGGTGCCGCCGATGAGGGAGGTGAAGAACTCGACCGCGCAGACGTCGGCGGCGGCTTCATCCGGGAAGGCGTAGAGGTATGCGTTGGCGACTATGCCGCCGAAGCCCGCCGCGAAGATGCGGACCTTGGAAGCGCCGGAGTCGGCCTTGACGTGCTTAACAAAGTCGTTGAGCCTGCTGCCGTTGAGCTGCGGGTAGAGCCTGAAGTCGTAGGTGAAGACGTAGCAGTTCTCGGCGCCGACGCGGCTGCCGATGTTCTCGGCGACCTTGGTGAGGGCTCCGCCGAGCTGCGACGGGGTATAGTTGTCAAGCGACCTCGGGAAGGAACGCGGCGCGATGTTGAGAGCCTTGCTCTCGCCGGTGGGCTGGCAGAGAATGGGCGTGAGCATGTTGGAGGCTGTGTTCATCGCCTCGGTCGAGGCCTTCGAGAACTCGTCGCCCTGGGAGCCGAGGATCACGTCCACCATGAAATGGGTGCCGACCTCGAGCGCTTCGCCCTGGGTGGGCGGGAACAGGCGGTACTCCGAGTCCGTCTGCGGGTCGGAATACAGAGCGTTCTCCCAGATGCCGAGAACGAATATCACGGGTGAAACGTCGGACGCCGCGCCGACAGCCGAAACGAACAGGCTGAGGGCCATAACGACGGAAAGAACGACGCACAACGCCCTCTTCCAAAGCTTGTTTTTCATATACATCCTCCTAAACGGCCGCACCAGACCGTACTTTGTCGCTTGTCGATTATAGACATTAAGAAAATATATTTCAAGTGTTTTTTCGCAATTTCCCGGCAATTACGGTAAAATTAATATAATTTTAATTCTATCCGGACTTAAAAGAGGATTTTTTGTGTTTACTTTGAGCCTGCGCGATGATATAATCACGCAAGAGACGTCCCCCGCCCCCGCAGGCGGCGGGCGCCCAAGGACGGTTCCGGCCGTTCCCCCGCTCAGGCGGCCCAGCTTCCTTCGCCGGTCTTCGGTACTGTTTTCCTTTTCCGGGAGGTTTTTCATGAAACGCAGGTTATTGAGTCTTGTTCTCGCGGTCGTCTTAACCGCGGCGCTGGCGGTCCCCGCGACCGTGCGCGCGGAGGGCGACGCTCCCGCCGTATTCGGCGACTATACCGGCGACGGCGGCGTCTACGCCGACGACGCGAGGCACGCGCTGCGTGCCGCCATCGCGCTCGAGGCGGCCCCCAAGCTCGGCACCGCCGAGCTCAACCGCGCCGACATGGACGGCAACTGCAAGATAGAAGCCGCCGACGCGCAGCGGATACTGCAGATCTCCGTCGGCATCAACGCGGACGACAAGACCCGCGCGCTCGAGCTGTACAACGCCATCCTCACCCGCGTGAAGAGCTGCAGCGGCTCGACGGATTACGTTACGGGCTCGCACGACTCCGACTCGGGGCTGTACATCAACCGCAACCGCTACCGCTTCACTTATTTCAACCAGAGCGACGACGTCATGACCATGAGCGAGTGGAGCGCGAGGGGCGTCCTTCTCAGCAGCGCCAGAAACACCCTCGAGGAGAGCATCGAAAAAGAGAACGGAATAACGTACAGCTACCCCTACCAGAACTCCTCGGCGGGCACCACCTCCTCCGGCGCGTGGAATTTCCCGCTGTTCTATTCGGATAACGGCACCAGGCTCGTCGCCTCCGACCTGAGCTCCGTCAAGACCGAAAGCAGCAAGACCGCAAACGCGCTCGCCAACGCGACGCTTTCGTCCAACAAATTCTCTATCGACGGCGCGCGCTACCTTTATACTTTTGACCTTACCAAATTGAAGAACGCCCAGAGCAGCATGACAGGGCTCAAGCTGCTGACGATGAACATAAGCAACTCCACGGGTTTCACCAAGCTGCCGTGGGACTGCTCCGCGACGCGCTTCCTTGACCTGTTCAACGAGAACTTCGACACGTCCGCCCTCGGCGACGGCGGCGAAACGGACGACGGCGACGTTTTCACCATGCAGTCCACCCTGACCGACCTCAATGCGACGAACATGAGCGTCCGGCTGTGGTACGACCCCGTCACGCTCGAGCCCGTCGCGATCAACTTCTCCGCGAAAATGACCGTCACGATGTCTACGGAGATCTCCATTATCGGGCAGCTGACAGGACTGGAGGTCGAGCACGCCTCCTTCGACCTGACCACCGTACAGAACCAGAATTATTTCTACATGTTCACGGGCACGCCCGTGTCGGGCTCGGTCGCTTCCGATCCGATCGTCAGAGACGCGTCGATCATAAACGCCTCGCGCCTGTACCCCTCCAACGCCATAATCTCCACCCAGGTCGACAAGCAGGCATAAATATGGAATTCGTCGAAAAAGAGTTTTTACCCGTGATCTTAGGCGCCGACATCGGCGCCTATTCGCTGGCAAGGTCCTTCCATGAGGAATACTCCATGCGCTCGCTGGTCGTCTCCATGCTTGAGCGCAAGTTCGTCTCGCAGTCGAAGATCGTAGAGAACCGCGTCGTGCCCGGGCTCGAGAACGCAGACGTGCTCATCGACGCTCTGGTGAAGATCGGCAGGGAGTTCGAGGGCAAAAAGAAGCTCATCGTCATGGGCTGCGGCGACTGGTACGTCAGGAACCTCGTCGAGAACCGCGCCGCGCTCGAGCCCTATTATATCGTCCCCTACTGCGAGGAGGAGCTGCTCAACCGGATAGTCCTCAAGGATCATTTTTATGAGATCTTCGAGGAGCTCGGGCTCGACTACCCGAAGACATACGTCTACGAATGCGGGAAGGAGAACGACCTGAAGTTCGATTTCGACTACCCCGTCATCGCCAAGCCCGCGTCCAGCGCGCTGTACCACTACGCGAAATTCGAGGGCAAGAAAAAGGTCTTCCGCTTCAACGACGAAAAGAGCCTGCGCGAGATGCTCGGCAGGCTCGAAAAGAGCGGCTACGACTATAAGTTCCTTATCCAGGACACCATACCCGGGCCGGATTCGTGCATGAGGGTGCTCACCTGCTACTGCGACCACGTCGAGCACAAGGTGCGCTTCGCGTCCCTCGGCAGGACCCTGCTCGAGGACCACACCCCCGGCGCGATAGGCAACCCGGTGGCGATAGTCAACGAGGTCAACCCCGACATCGTCGCCGCCGCTGCGAAGTTCCTCGAGCACATAAAGTACTCCGGCTTCGCCAACTTCGACGTGAAATACGACTCCCGCGACGGCAGGTACAAGTTCTTTGAGATCAACACCCGCCTCGGCAGGTCGAATTTCTACGTCACCGGCAGCGGCTTCAACACCGTCAAGTGGATAGTCAACGACTACGTTTACGGCAAAAACGAGCCTTACACGGTCGCGGACAACGTCAATCTGTTCACGGTAGTCCCGAAGGGCGTCATCATGAAGTACGTCGACGACCCCGAGCTCAAAAAGCAGGCCGCGGAGCTGTGGAAGGCGGGCAAGGTCACGATGCCGCTGTTCTACAAGCCGGACAACTCCCCGGGCCACGTCCTCGACGCCGAAGCCTCTTACGTCAACCAGTACAGGAAGTTCGCGAAGTATTTTTAGGCAGTAGGGAATAGGGAGTAGGGAGTAGTAGTTAGGAATTAGGAATGAGGAATGTGGAATGTGGAGTTGGGACCTATTCCCTACTGCCTATTCCCTAATCCCTAATCCCTAACTTCATACTTGGCTTGTACTGCGGAGGCGAAAAAGCCCTCGAGGCCCTCGCGCAGCCTTTTGCGGCTCGCCTCGTAAAGCTCCCGGTTCTCCTCTTCCTCGTCTATCGTATTGACGCACGCCAGCGTATAAAGCCTGTCGTGCGGGGCTTTAAGGGCAAGCTCGCCGCCGAGGTCGGCGGTCGGGGCGAAGACCGCCCCGATACCCTCAAGCGCCCACTGCAGAAACAGCTCGAGCCTCTGAATCTCCGTCCTTACGCGCGCGCGGTCCGCGCCGCCGGGGCGGAGTCTTTTCGTTTCGGCAAAAACCTCTTCCGCGGTCATCAGAAATTCTCCCTGTCGGTCGGGTTGTTGAGTATACCGAACGCCGTGAGCGCCGCGCATACCGCGCCGACGGCGGTGTCGAAGGCCGCCGAATCGATCCCGAGCCGGCGGAACACGCCGAACGCCTCGAGCACGAGCCCGAGGGCCCCGGTGAACGCCGCCCATACCGCGGGCGACCTCAGTCTTTGTTTGATGTCCATTTGCTTTACCTCTCTTTTTTCAGCTGATAGCCGATAGCAGATAGCGGATAGCTCAAGCGGGGCTCGCAAGCGAGCCGATTAAGACTGCTTCGCAGGTCGTTTGCCGTCAACTGTCACAGTCGGGCTATACGGATCCATATGGTAGCGCGGCAGAGCAACTGCCCCTGTCCCCCTTTGTCGACTTCGCCGACATTTCCCCCGCATCGCGGGGGCATCTTTCAGTGCCGCTCCGACGCACAGCGTCGGTTTACAATGCGCCGCAGGCCATTTTGCTATCTGCTATCTGCTATCCGCTATCCGCTATCGGCTCAATGTCTTGCCGCTTCCATCGCGGCGATCTTCTCGCCGTGAAGGGCCAGAGTCGCGACGCAGGCTTCGAGCCCGTCGCTGATCTTCGCCACGTCGCGGCCCACCGCGTCGAGCCGCTCGCATATCGCCGCCAGGCGGGAGCGGAACTCGGCGACGCCCCTGAACACGCTCACCGCGAGCCCGGCGGCGGCTATCGCCGCCGAGCAGGCGGAAACGAGCGCGGGGACGACCCACGCGGCGGTCATCAGTTCGACGGGGCGGACTTCGCCATGGGAGAGCAGGACTCTATCCTCACGGCGTAGTCGTCCACAAGGAGCTTGACGGCCTGCGTCGCCTTCCAGCCCACGGTCGCGCGCTGGTCGAGCGGGTCGTAGCCGCTGCCGCGCTGCTTGACGATGTGTTCTATCGCGCCGGCGCCGAGACCGGTCACGCCGAACGCGCCCTTCGCGAGCACCTCGGTCGTGAATACGGACGAGCCGTCAGCGCTCGAATCCGGCGCCGTTACGGTCGCGCCCTCGCTTATCGCCGGGAGCTCTCCGTCCACGGTCGCCTCAAGAACTCCGCCCGTCTCCGAGCATTCGAGCACCTTATAAATCTCTCCTCCGACGACGATGTCCGCCCCCTCGAGAGAGGCTGCGTCGGCCGCGCCGGAAAGCAGCAAAGTGTCGTCCCCTGCGGCGGTGTCCGCGGCAACGGTCAGCGTCTTCACGCCGCCTATCGTTCCTGCCTCGGTGACCTTCGCGCGGGCGTTCTCGACGAAGCGCACTCCGGCGACGGTCCCGAGCTCGCCCTTAATGATCTTCTTCGGGTCGGCGTATTTGATCACGTCCACCCAGCCCGCGACGGGCTCGGCAAGGAGCTGGGCCGCGACGTAGGGATGCACGACGGCGATATAGCTGCCGTCGAAGGTCGGCGCGTTCTTCGCGCGCAGCATGGTCGCGGCGCGCACGACGTCCTTCACGGTGAGATAACTGTCTGCAGTCAGCCCCACGCGGGAGTCCGGCGCGGAGCCCGAGCCGGAGGCGTACAGCACGCCGGTACCGGTCAGAAGCTCGTCTCTGACGACAGTGTCGAGCGTCCTCGCCGCCTGCTCCGCGAGCAGCTTGGTAGCCTCGACGACGGTGTTGTCGACCGCGGTCATGTCGAGCAGGTCGCTGACCTCGACGAAGCCGCCGTACTGCTCGAGCCGGGCCTCGACCGCCGTCGCCTCGAGCTGCTGGCCGTTCGGGGTCACGCCCTCCTCGAGCGCGGCGAGCGCGTCCGAAAGCGGCTCGAAACGGCGGAACTCAACGTACCTGCCGCTGTGCTCGGGGATGTTCTTCTTCTGCCCGAGGGAGGCGAAAACGCACTCCGGCTCGGCAAGGTCGATAAGGGCCTTGTCATAAAAGGTCTTCACCTCGGCGGCGAGCTCCTCGCTCCCGGTGGTGTTCAGCGCGAAATAGTCAAGTCTGATCTCAAAATCCATTTTTTCTTCCTTTCTTTTTCACTCAGGCCGGTCCGTCCGGTCCCCGCTCCGGCCCCGCTTACGGCAGGTTAATTTTTTCGCCCGCGGCGGCCCGCTCGACAAGCTCAAGCACGTCCTCGCGCCCGAGCTCTCTGAGCCCGTCCGCCCCGTATGCCCTGTTGGGCATCGCGGCGCATTCCGCCATGGTCTCGCTCGCAGCCTCCATCCCGGAGGTCTTTTCCTCTGCGTTCATCGCGTCACCTCCTTTCGAAGTAATAGCTGATAGCCGATAGCTCATAGCGGATAGCTTTATAAGGACCTCGCTTCGCGAGTTGGTCATGATTTGCGCCGAAGACAGCTTATACAATGCGCCGCAGGCCCGATTGCTATCTGCTATCTGCTATCTGCTATCGGCTATCTGCTTTCTTCCACAACCAGCTCCGGGTAAGAGCCTTCAAGCAGGACGAAGCCCGCCATGAAGCCGCCGAAGCAGTCGTCAAGGCTCTGATCCGCCCCGTCGGCTCTGAGCTCTACGGAGCAAAGGCCGTCCTCGACGGTCATGTCCGTTATCTCCGCGCATCCGCGCTCGGTCAGCTCGCCGACCGCCGCGCAGAGGGTTATGCACAGGGCGCTCACCGCCGCGCAC
>JAILDS010000123.1 GCA_024689165.1 Clostridia bacterium | reverse complement strand
GCCGCCGGAGAGGTCAAAGCGGTCATCAGGAACAACAGCGGCGAGAACGCCGTCAAGATCACCCGCGTGAGAGTCAACGGGCTTGATTACAAGGTGTCCGGCGCCGCCGGAAAGCTCGAGCCCGGCGAGAGCCGCGTCGTGACCCTGACCCCGAAAGACGGCGCCTCGGGCCTGAAATACGGTTCCTTCGACGTCAAGTATATCAAGACCTCCGGCCTGCCGCTGATCAAGACGAGAACGGTTTATTTCGTTCAGAACTGAATACATGCAAAAGATCAAGCTCGACTTCTGCGGCTTCTGGGGAAGCTTTAAGAAGGACGACAACCTGTTTTTCAACATACTGTCAAAGCATTTCGAGGTCGAGCTTTCGCCCGACCCCGATTTTGTCATCTGCTCAAACAGGGGCGATCCCTTCTGCTACATGCACTACGACTGCGTGAGGCTAATGTTCATGGGCGAGAACCTCTCGCCGGATTTTACCTGCTTCGATTACGTCATAGGCTTCGACAAACTCGATTTTCCGGACAGGTATTTCCGTCTGCCCTATGCCCTTTATTTTGATTCGGGCAGGCCGTGGCTGATCCAGCCTTTTTCAAGGGAGGACGCCGAGCGCGCGCTGAGCGAAAAAAAGCATTTCTGCAACTTCATATACGCCCACCGGTCCGCAAGCGGCGCCCGCGAAAAGCTGTTATCGGCGCTGTCGGAATACAAGCCCGTCGTCTCGCCAGGCAGCTTCATGAACAACGTCGGCACGAAGGGCTGCACTTGGGCTGAAAAGAACAGATACCTGCGGGAGTCGAAGTTCACCATAGCCTGCGACTCGATCAGCTACCCCGGCTTCGTTACCGAAAAGCTCGTCCAGCCCTTCATGGAGCATTCCGTGCCCATCTATTCCGGCGACCCTCTCGTGTCGGACTTTTTCGCGCCGGACGCTTTCATACGGTGCGGCGGCGCGGACGGCGACAGCGTCAAAAGGGCCGTCGAAAGGGCGGCATACCTCGATTCTCACGACGATGAGTATATAGAAACGCTCATGCGCTTTCCCCTCGCGGCTCCCGATCTCTGCGTCAGGCTGTACGCGGAGCTTGAGGACTTCCTCGTCGCCGTTTTTTCTCAGCCGCCTCAGAAAGCTTTCAGGCGGGTCAAGGGCTTTGCCGCCGATCGCCATGAGGAGCTTCTGAGGGAATGCATGCGCAGAAACGCCGGCTCGGGCATCGCCGCGAAGACGAAGCGTCTCGCGAAGGACGTCAAAAACAGGCTTTCTTCTTCAAAATGAACGTTTAATGATACCCGGCGGAGGCTTCTCCGCCGGGTGTTTTTTTCTTTAATTTGCGTTCGTTCCGACCGGCAGGCTTTTTTTTGCCCGGACGGGCTTGCCATTTTTTCAGCTTTGTGCTAAGCTTTTGCGGAAGAAAAAACAAGAAGAAAAGAGGCCCGGAATGAAGAAGCTCGTTTCCATCATACTGGCGGTTTGTCTGCTCTGCACGGCGCTCGCGCCTTACGCGTTCTGTCAGAAGGAGGTCGTGCGCTACGACATCGTCAACCCCTACGCCGGTGTGGACTGGGACTCCTGGCGCGGGTACAAGACGCAGCTCCACTGCCACACCACCGCCTCCGACGGCTACCAGACGATACACGAGGCGATAGCCGACTACTACGCGCTGGACTACGATATCGTGGCGATAACCGACCACGGCACGACCAACCTCGGCTGGGACACCGTCCCGCAGACGATACCCATCGTGCGGGAGATCAAAAAAGAGCGCACGGGCGGCGCGAACGCCCCGATAATCCCGCTGACCGCCGAGGAGTACGCGGCGTATACCTCCGGCACGGCCGACAGCATCGAGTATACTTTCGGTGAGGGCGACGGGGCCTTCTCCACCGGGCGGGTAAGGACGCACGGCAACGGGATGCTCGACGTCGAAAAGGGCAACGAGCTGAATATGGCGACGCCCTTCTGCGACTGCCACCTCACCTGCTACTGGAGCGGCTACGGCCAGGGCTACGCCGGGGTCTTCGGCGACTACGAGACCCCCTGCCGCGAGGTCAATAAGGACGGCGGAATGACGATGCTCGCCCACGTGGGCGAATACGTCTACCCCGACAAGGACTCCGCGAAATACGTCGGCCAGCCCATAGACGAGTACTACGTCAACAAGTTCGCCCGCATCTTCCTCGACAATCCCGGGTCGACCGTCGGCATGGGCGTCAACAGCGCGACCGACGCGCACACCCGCTGCGACCGCATCCTGTACGACTCGATACTCAAAAAGACCATCCCGAACGGCGTGACGCCCTGGGCGTTCACCTTCTCGGACTCTCACGACGCGAAATCCCTGAATTTCGCCTACACGGTCATGTATATGCCCGAGCTGACCCAGCAGGCGCTGCGCGACAGCATGACGAACGGGTCATTCTTCTCGGTCTCGCACTATTCCAACGGCTGCGAGCTCAACGGCATGAAGGAGATGGCTGAATACACCGAGCCGAGGGAGGACGAGATCGAATTCTGGCTAGACGACACGCCCGTCGTCACCCGCGTCGAGGTGGACGACGAGAGGGACGTCATAAAGGTCTGGGGCGAGAACTTCGATTATATCACCTGGGTGTCCGACGGGAACGTCATCCTGCGCGACTATGACTGCTCCGACGGATACGCCGAGCTCGACCTGAACAGCGCCGAGCTTCTCGACGACGTGCATATGTTCGTGCGCTTCTACCTCTCGGGCAAAAACGGCATCTGCTACGCGCAGCCGATGGTCGTCCGCGCCGAGGGCGAGGAGTTCGAGCCCGTGGACGTCCCCGAGACCCACGACCTGTCCACCTTCCTGCGGGGCCTTGTGACCGTCCTCGACTGGCTCGTCTTCAAGTTCAGCCCCGTCGTCTGGGCGTTCAAGTACTTCGCCCTCGGCTACGACCCGATCGAGCAGGCAGCGGACTCGATAGAGGCGGTATTCAAATAAAGTTTTTCGCGTAAAATGCACAAAGTATCGGGGCGGCTCGTATGAGCCGCCCCGTGGCAGTTTATTCTGTTTTTGCCGGATCCTTACGCCTGGCTCTTCGCGATCTGCGCGGCGACCTCGGAAGCGAAATCCTCTTCCTTCTTCTCGATGCCCTCGCCCTTGGCGTATCTGATGAAGCTCTTCACGGCGACGGAAGCGCCCATGGCCTTGGCGGAGTTTGCGACGTAGGCCCTGACATCCATGCTGTCGTCCTTTACGAAGGGCTGGTCAAGAAGGCATATCTCCTTGAGCTGCTTGGCGACGCGGCCTTCTATAGCCTTGTTGAAGATCGGGTCGGCGGCGTACTCTTCCTTGCCGGCGACGGCGACCTGCGCGAAGGCGGCGGCGGCTTCCTTGGAAAGGAAGTTGAAGAGGAACTTGTTGTTCTTCTCCGCCTCGTAAGCGGCTTTGTCCTCGTCGCTGATCATACCGTCGGCGATAGCCTTGGTGATGACCTTGACCATTATCGGCTTCGGAAGGGAGTCCGGCTTGTTCAGAGCGCTCTCAACGGTGATGAGCCTGAGCTTTTCGAGCTCCTCGGCGGGGATGCTCTCCTTGCTGAGGTATTCGGGGTTCATAGCGGCGACCTGCATCGCGACGTCCTTGCCCATGACGGTGAACTCGGGCTTCGCGGCGGTCTCGGCGTCGGTTTCGAAGCTGACGACGACGCCGACGGCTCCGCCCATGTGGATGTAGGTGGCGACGGGGCCTTCGACTATCTCGAAGCGGCGGATCTTGAGGTTCTCGCCGATGACGAGGATAGCGTCCTGAAGCTCCTCGGTGACGGTCCTTTCACTGCCGGAAGCGGTCATGCCGGCGAGCTCGTCCACGTTCGCGGGGGCCTTTTCAAGGATGGTAGCGGCGATCTTGTCGACGAAGGCGAGGAACTTCTCGTTCTTGGCGACGAAGTCGGATTCGCTGTTGACCTCGACGATGACGGTCTTTCCGCCCTCGCTCTTGGTGTAAACGATGCCCTCGGCGGCGATCCTGCCGCTCTTCTTCTGTGAAACGGCAAGTCCTCTCTCGCGGAGGATCTCAACAGCCTTGTCCATATCGCCCTCGGCCTCGGTGAGCGCCTTTTTGCACTCCATCATGCCGATGCCGGTCTTCTCGCGCAGAGCCTTGACGTCCTGTGCTGAAATGCTCATATATATCGATCCTTTCTTCAGACGGTTTTTATTCTTCGGCTGCTTCTTCGGCGGCGGGGGCGTCGGAGCCCTGCCTGCCTTCGATGACGGCGGAGGCGATAGCGCCGGAGATGAGCTTGACCGCTCTTATGGCGTCGTCGTTGCCGGGGATGACGTAATCGATCTCGTCGGGGTCGCAGTTGGTGTCGACGATGGCGACGATCGGTATGTGCAGCTTTCTTGCCTCAAGGACGGCGATGCGCTCCTTGCGGGGGTCGACGATGAACATGGCGGCGGGGATGTTCCTCATCGCGCTGATGCCGCCGATGAATTTTTCGAGCTTTTCGCGCTCAAGGGCGAGCTTCGCGGCTTCCTTCTTGGTGAGAAGGTCGAAGGTGCCGTCCTCTTCCATCCTCTTGAGCTGGTCGAGCCTTCTGATCCTCTTCTGGATGGTCTTGAAGTTGGTCAGCATGCCGCCGAGCCAGCGGGCGTTGACGAAGGGCATGCCGCAGCGCTCAGCCTCTTCCTTGATGGAATCGGTGGCCTGCTTCTTCGTGCCGACAAAAAGGATGTCCTTGCCGTCGGCGGACAGGTCCTTGACGAACGAATAAGCCGTGTCGAGCTGGCGGACCGTCTTCTGAAGGTCGATGATGTAGATGCCGTTCCTCTCCTGATAGATGTACGGCTTCATCTTGGGGTTCCAGCGGCGGGTCTGGTGACCGAAATGGACGCCCGCCTCCAGAAGCTGTTTCATGGATACTACAGACATTTTTATGTCCTCCTTTTTCCTCCGCCGGTCTGTTCCCCGTTCGGGGCAGGGGGTCGACGCCGGCGTGTGTCTTCCGCGCAAAAACGCGGACGTTCATAATAACACCCGGAAAACGGAATTGCAATACCCGAAAACAAAAAAATCCGCCGCGGCGGCGCGCATGGAAGGTTTTTTGAATAAACCGTGAACGGAGATCGTTTTGTTTGTTAATATTCGTTTGCAAACGTTGAAATACTCCGGTATGTGCGTTAAAATCGCCGCAGTTGAATCATTATGATACGGAGGCGTCGTATGGATCTTTCGGGAATGGTCGCGGATTATGAAAAACAGATATCGGAGCTGACAGAGCTGTGCTGGGCGGAGATACACAGGCTCTGCTCGGCCTACGGCGGCAGGGACTGCGGCGGCGAGAGCGAAAAGTCCGCGCAGCTCGACCTCGCGGGAAAGCTCGCCGCTTACTGCCCGGAAGTCAGGCGCGAGGAATTCTCCGTCAGCCCGGAGGCGTTCATGTCCTTCGTGCCCGTTGCCGGGAGCATGCTCATCGGCGCGACTGCCCTCAACGCGGTTTCGGCCTTCAAAAAGAACAAACTCGCCTCCGCCGCTGCGGGGGTTCTGACCGGGGCCGCCCTCGGCACGGTAGTCGGCGAGTTCGCGCTGTACAGGCAGCTGCTCGACCCGCTGTTCAGAAAGAAGACCTCCGGCAACGTCGTGGGCGTCAGACCGTCCTCCGGCGAGACGCGCCGCAGGATAATCCTTTCGGGACACACGGACTCCGCCCCGGAGTGGACCTATACCTACAAGCTCGGCTCTCACGGGGTCATAATCGTCGCCGCGTACGCCGTCGGGGGGCTGGTATATACCGCCGCTTCGAGCGTGCTGACGGCCCTGCTCAAAAACAGGCGCGCCGCGCGCGTCCTCGCGGCGGGGCAGGCGATCTTCCTGCCGGCGTACGGGCTGCTGTTCAGATTCGTCGACTTCGACTTCTACGTGCCCGGCGCGTCGGACGACCTTTCCGGAGTGGAGACGGTCATGAGCGTCATGAAGTTCCTGTCGGACAACGACGTCACCTTCGAGCACACGGAGGTCGTCGCGCTGCTCACGGGCGGCGAGGAGGCGGGGCTGCGAGGCTCGAAGGCATTTTTCAGAGCGCACCCGGAGCTTAAAAACGACGGGGTCGAGACGGTGTTCCTCGGCTTCGACACCCTGCGCGATGCGGAATACATGGCGATCTACAAGGGCGATATGTCGGGCGTCGTCAAGAACGACCTGAACGCCTGCGCTCTGCTCGCCCGCGCCGCCGAAAAAGAGGGCTTCGCGGTGCCGATAACCTCAATACCGCTCGGCGCGACCGACGCCGCCGCCGCGTCGCAGGCGGGCGTTCCCGCCTCCGCCTTCGTCGCGATGGACCCCGCCCCGGCGAGGTACTACCACACGCGGCTCGACACCGCCGACAACATCGTCCCCGAAACGATCGGTCATGGCATAAAAATAGCGCTCAACGCCCTCTGTGATTTCGACGCGAACGGGCTGGGCGCGTAAAGACTTAGTATATAAACCCAGGGTGGCCTCTCGGCCGCCCTGGGTTTTTTTAAGGATGAAGTATGAAGGATGAAGG
>JAILDS010000119.1 GCA_024689165.1 Clostridia bacterium | reverse complement strand
AGCACGGCAGACCTCTGCCGTTTCACAAAAAAAGCGGGAATATGGCAGGGTTTCGCCATATTCCCCGTTTTTTTGTGACTATTTTTTAGGTTTTTTCAATATTGCGCAGGAATGCTGCAGCGGTGGTATTTTGAGTGGATCATTCTTACAGCCCCATTTTTTATGAAAAGACAGTGTTCTGCCGCGCCTCCGTACGACGTGCGATCTGTCAGAGCTCAAGCTCAGCGGCGAGCGCGAGATGATCGCTGAGGACCCCGGGCACGACGCCGCAGGAGCGGACGCGGACCGCGCCGCTCGTGAAAATATAGTCTATCTTCCTGTCGGGCCGGTCCGACGGGAAGGTCGGCCCGGCATTGCCGACAGCGAACGAGGCTTCGGTCATTTTTTGCTTCAGCTTTTCGATTATAACGCTGTCCGGCGTGACGTTGAGGTCGCCCATGAGGACCGTGTTCCCTCCGTCGAGGAGCGACAGAACCGTTTCGAGCGCGCTCTCCTGCTCGTCGGGGTTCAGACCGAAATGAGTTATCAGGAACTTGACGTCAGCATCCATCGGTACGAACCTGAGCACGCAGCGGGGCTCGTAATATCCGTCGTAGGCCTTCGGCGACGGTTCGGGTATGGGTATCGTTTTGCAGCTGCCGACGTCCAGACGCGTCAGCAGGGCGTTGCCGTACGGGTTGCCGGGGCCTATGTCGGCGGCTTTCGCGAAGTAGCGGCTCATTCCCGTTCTTTCGGCGAGCTCCGCGGCCTGGTCCTCGTAATCCCGTCTTATCCCCCTGCCGCGGACCTCGTTGAGCCCGACGACGTCCGCCCCGAAGGAGCTTATCCTGTGCGCGAACATGTCGAAATCGATCCTGCCCGTCGGGAAGACGGCGCAGTGCTGTATGTTGTAGGTGACGGCTTTTATTATCATTCCCGGGTCCCTTCGTCCCGCCCGATCGTCTCCGACAGCGCGGCGTCCAGCTCGGCGAGGTCGCTTTCCGTCGTCGACCAGCTCGTTGCGAACCTGACGACCGTATGCGCGTCGTCAGGTTTTTCCCAGAAGCCGAACGCGACCCTTTTGCTAAGACGCTCCATGAGATCGTCCCCGAGCATGACGAACTGCTGGTTGGTCGGGGAGTCTATATTAGTCTCAAGCCCGTGGGAGGCGAAGATCTCCTTCATCTTCTCGGCGGCGTCTATGGCTTTGCGGCCGATCCGGAAGTACAGCCCGTCCGTAAAAAGCGCGTCGAACTGAACACCGACGAGCCTGCCCTTGGCGAGCAGGGCTCCCCGCTTTTTTACCGAGGTCAGAAAATGTTCCGGCAGCCTGCCCCCGGCGAAAACCACCGCCTCGCCGCACAGCGCCCCGACTTTTGTACCGCCTATGGTGAACGCGTCGCTCAGCCGGGCGATATCGCTCAGCGTCACGTCCGCGCTGCGGCTCATCAGGCCGTAGCCCATCCGCGCGCCGTCTATGAACAGACGCATCCCGAATTCCCGGCATATGCCGGACAGCTCCTTCAGCTCCGCGAGCGAATAGAGCGTGCCGTACTCCGTCGGGAAAGAGATATACAGCATTCCCGGGAAGGGCATGTGCTCGTGGTTCCGGTCCGCGTAAAAGCCTTCGAGGAAGTCCCTTAAAACGTCCGGCTCGACCTTTCCGTCCCTCTGGGGCAGCTCCGTCACCTTATGGCCGGTGTACTCAATCGCGCCTGCCTCGTGGGAGCTGATGTGCCCGGTCTTCGCGGCGACGACGCCCTCGAAATCGCGCAGAAGCGTCGATATCACGACCGCGTTGGTCTGCGTCCCGCCGACGAGGAACACCACCTCCGAGCCTTCGACGCCGACTGCGTCGAGTATCTTTTCCTTTGCCGCAAGGCTGTATCTGTCCGCCCCGTAGCCGGGCAGAGGCTCAAGGTTAGTCTCCGCGAGCCTAGCGAGCACCTCGGGATGCGCGCCGCAGACGTAATCGCTTTCAAAAGAAACCATATTCCCTCCGTAAGTCAGGTAAAGCTCTGCCCCGTTCATGCCTTTTCCGCCTCGTTCATAACGGACCCGATCCGCCGCGGACCGGTCAGCCACAGGAACAGCCCCGCCGCGATGATGAACGATATCCCCCACGACAGCGGGTAGGATATATATAGAAACGAAAGCGTCCGGTTGACAGGAAGTATGAAAAAGACCCATATGAGCCTTATCCCGCACGCGCCGAACAGCGACACGAGCATGATCTGGAACGACCTGCCCAGCCCGCGCACCGCGCCCGCCGTAACGTCCATCAGCGAACAGAAGATGAAAAACGGCATGATCAGCGCCATCCGTTCCGCGCCGATCTCCGCGACGGTCGGGTCGGACGAAAAAATGCGCACTATCTGATACCGCATGATAAAGCCCGCCGTCTGGAGCACGGCCGCCGCCGCAGACGCTCCCAACACGGACAGGCCCCACAGCTTCCGGATGTTCTCACGTTTTTTCGCGCCGACGTTCTGCGAGATGAAGGTCATCGCCGCCTGCGTATAGCCGTTGGTCGCAGTGTAAACGTAGGCGTCGAAATTTGAGCCGGCGGAGATGCCCGCCATCGCGTCCGAGCCGAAGGAATTGACGTTGGACTGGATTATGACGTTGGAAATGGAGAAAAGCGCGTTCTGCAGCCCCGCGGGCACGCCGATACGCAGTATCTGACGCAGCTCCGCGCCGTGGAATCGGACGTCGCGGACGGTAAGGCGCACCGACTCATCCGTTTTCACAAGGCGGCGCACCGCGAGGACGGCGGTCATATACTGCGAGGCGATAGTCGCGACGGCCACGCCCGCCACGCCCCAGCGCAGGACTATTATCGTAAAAAGGTTGAGAAGTATGTTCACGAGCCCGGAGGACGCCAGATACGCCAGCGGGCGCTTAGTGTCCCCGGTGGAGCGTATGATCGCGGCGGAAAAGTTGAACACCATCGACCCGGGCGCGCCGAGGAAATAAATGCGCACATAGAGCGTCGAAAGCTCTATCGTGTCCGCGGGCGCCTGCATCCAGCGCAGCAGTGTGGGTGAAAAAACGACGCCCACAGCTCCGACAGCAAAACCGCTGAGCAGGCTCAGCCCCATCGCCGTATGCACCGCGCGGCGGACGCCCTCTCCGTCCCCGGCGCCGAGCAGACGCGCGGTGAGCACTCCGGCGCCCATGGAGAGCCCGGTGAAAAGATTCACGATAAGGCCTATCATCGAGCCGGTGGAGCCGACGGCGGCAAGCGCCGTCTTACCCGCGAACTGTCCGACGACGGCCGTATCCGCCGTGTTGTATACTATCTGCAGCAGGCCCGTGAGCGTGACTGGGATCGCGAACATCACGATCTTTCTGAAGAACGGTCCCGAGGTCATCTCCGAAACTTCTGTTTTTTCCATTTTGTTCCTCTGTCCGGAGCGCCCCGGGGCGTCCGGACGGCCGAATCGGGCTCAGAAGAGGCTCGAAAAAGTTTTTCTTATCACTGCGAGAAGGTGGAAGAACCTGCCGCAGAGATCGACGGAAAACGAGAAAAGGCCCGTTCCGCGCGCGTCGCGGCCGGGTGTGTTTATCACGGGCTCCGTCCCGCTGCAGAGGCCGTTGTCATACAGTGTTTTGAGCACCTCGCGGGCAATCTTCTCATTGCCCGCCGCGCTGGGGTGTACGCGGTCCTCGGCGAAATCAGTGTCGGAGTCCGTGAGCGCGGACCCGACGTCGACGATAAGTATCTCGCCGGGGTTGGCGGCGTCGAATTCGCGGATCTTCTCGTTCAGGCTGTCCGCGCCGTACTGATAGACCTCGCCGATATAGCCGGTCTGCGGGTTGTACAGCGTCTGCAGCAGTATGGCGGCGCCGGGGTTGAGCTCGCGGATCCTCCCGACTATCCTGCCGAGGTCCTCATACAGCCCGTCGGCGATATCGTCGATACGCGTGTGATCCTCGAGCACTATGCCGTCGTAGAGAATGGCGCTGATGCCGCCGAGCAGGAAATTGTTGCCGCCGATTGAGATGCTGATCACGTCCGCGCCGGCGATCGCGCCGCTGACGGCGTCCTGCTCAATACGCGTGAGCAGGTTCGCGGTAGTGTGCCCGGGCACGGCGAAATTCGCGTATTCCCAGCTGTTCGTGTCCGCAACTATCCTGCCGTACACGGCTTCGACGGGGTTCGACAGCCCCGAGCCGTAGGCTATGGAGTCGCCGAGCACGACGTATTTTGTCGCTGTTCCTGCGCCCGCGCCGACGGAAGAAAGGGCAAACAGCATACAGGCGCAGAGCAGAAAGGAAATAATCTTTTTCATATCCGGCCTCCAGATCGTCATAATGCCGCGCTTGCGGCGATGATTTTCTGCTGCTTTTATACTATTCCTTATCGGGCGGAAAAGTCAATTGAATAACGCCCCTCGGCAGCGAATATCTGAAATTTTACAATTCGTTTACAAAAAAAACGACGTCGGCAGGGCGTTTTGCCCTGCCGGCGGTTTCATCTTTCATGTAACGGATTTGGTTTTTCTGCGCGGCCTGATGCGTTCAGCTCAGACCGAGCGCGGTCCTGAGGATGAGCCTCGCGTCGGCGGCGGTCAGCTCTCCGTCAGAGTCCACGTCGCCTGTGTCGGGGCTGATGACCGCGTTTTCAAGCTCCAGACTGTACCGCAGCGTTTCTCTCGCGTCGTCAGCGGTGACTGCACCGTCCCCGTCAACGTCGCCGGGGATGCATGTTTTATCCGGGAGCTCCGTCGGGCCGGTTTCGGAAACCGCGGGCAAGTCCTCCGTGTGTTCCGGGATGGACGGAGTCTCGAGCGGGATCGGGTCTACAACGACCGTAAGCGGTTCTTCGGCGTCAGGGTCGAACGGAATTGCGAACAGAGGCTCGTCGCCGCAGCGGTACAGGTCGATCTCTCTTATCGTTGAATAGTTTGCGCACAATGAGCGCAGCTCGTCCGGGGTCGCCGTAACGTAGAACGTTTTTCCGTCCGGCGAAACGCCGTTTGGCCGCACGTACATCAGCAGCATGTCATAGCTCGCTGGGTCGCTGTTCCTCAGGTCGAGTATCCCGCCGCCGGGAGTCCCGTAAGAGATCGATGCGGAAATGGGTCTTCCGGGGTCGGCGTCCTCCATATAAAGCGAAAGCTCGTCCGTATAAGGGAAGATTTCCAACGGCGACACGGAAAAGCTTTCTCTTGCAACAGGTGAGATCCGGACCGGCGCATCGGGCGACTCGGCAAGGCGCTCGTAAGCGGCTTTCGACCCGCTCACGGCGTAACCTTTTTCGGAATCCTCAATGGAAGCAAACGCAAGCACGCCCTCCAACAGTTCAAAACCGTCGGGAACGGTTTCGGGCTTTTCCTCGGGACTGCTGTACATAAGTACTGCCCGGATCGGCTCGTCGTCATTCGCGGCGGCAAGCTCCAGCTGCATGAGCCGGTCAAAAACGGCGCCGTATCCGTTTTTAAGCTCAGCTACGTTCTCGACGCCTTCAAGGTCTTTTATCAGTTCGCTCACAGCCTTGGTACATTTTGCGACCAGAGACGGGGAATAAACACATTGATAAGCGATACTGTCCTCAGAGTAATTGAGCGTGGAATAAAAAGTCGTGTTGAGGATGTGTCTGACGTCATAGAACGCGGCGGGCCGGTTCTGAAACGCCGCAGGGGATGAGCAGGTCGGGTCTTTTTCGAACCTGATAATGTACTCGCCGGTTCCTTCCGCTACGGACTCGTCCGGGACCGGCTCGGTGGTTTCCGGCTTGCCGTCTGGTTCCCGGGCTTCAAGGATCACCGTTTCCGGTTCTTCCGCGTCCGGGTCGAACGGGAGCGCAAGGATAGGCTCGTCCGTGCCTTTGAAAAGATCGATCTCGATTATCCCGGACGATTCACCGCACATCCTCAAAAGTTCAAGGGGCGTTGCGGTCACGTAAAACACCGTTCCGTCGGCTGAAACGCCGTTGAGCCGGACGGAACCGATGAGGATATCGTAGTCATGCGGGTTTTCACTTCTCAGGTCAAACTTGCCGCGGGCATCCGTTTCATAGCCGAACTTTACAGTCAGATCGACAGCCTTTTCAGGGTCGGCGTCGAACATATACGCCGACAGTTCTTCGGTATACGGGTATAGTATATCCGGCGCAATGCCTCTGACGGGACGCCCGAGTACGGAAACCCTCTGCGGCCGGTACAAGGACCTGTCGAGCTTTTCATATGCCGATTTGGTTCCTCTGACGACCATGCCTCGTGCGGCATCCTCTGCCGACTCAAAGGCAATAACGCCTTCCACCGTTTCGAATCCGTCCGGTATTTCTGCCGGCTTGTCTTCGGGAGTTGAGTATCTGAGAACCCCGACGACGGGCTCGTCTTCATTTGCCGCCGCAAGCTCCAGCTGCATTTCAATATCGAAATTCATAGACAGGTCGGAGTTTACTCCGTAAACGCTTTCGACGCCGGGGATTTTCTCGAGCTGCCTTTTCATGTATACCGTAGTGCTCACCGTTATTGTCGGGGAATACACGCACTGGTAGTTTTTTGTCAAACGGGTGTAGTTGCCGTAATTTTCGACCGTATTAAAATCGATGCCGAGAAGATGCGTTACGTCATAAAACGCCGCCGGCTGATTCCAGTACGCCATAGTTGAGCCGCATGTGGGGTCTTTTTCAAAACGAACCACGAGGTCGAACTTCATATAGGCAGGCACTGGGACTGTATAATGATCGTCTTCATAAGAGGCTTCTTCTTCCGATACGTTTGAAACCGGTCCCGCAGAAACGAACGGGACGAAAGAACATACAAACACGGCGGACAAAAGAATGGCAAGAAATCGCTTTGAGTTGTTCATAACGCATTTTTCCTTTCTTTTACAATATCTATATCTATCCGGCCCGACGGCGAGACGTCTCCTTCAAATCGTTTACGCCTCCGCCGATCCGAGGATCCTTTCATAAACGCTCTCGAACTCGTCTTCCGGTACGAGGTATGCCTCTCATTCCCGGACGTATGAATGCTCGATACGGTCAAGGTATTCATGGTAAAGCCTGACGTTCCCGTCAGAAATAAGGAAAATGCTGTTCCATTCCGCTCCGACGGTAACGTCGGCCTCACGCAGAGACGTATCGTTGTAAAAACTGTCGGGGGACATCTCGCTGAGGTTTTCGAAATACAGCTCGTCCAAAAGCCAGCTGTTCAGGAAGACGTATTCCCCGCCGGATCTGATAGCCGTGTCTTCCGTCAGAGGGCTTGTCAGCAGGACCTTTATTTCCCCGCCGGGCAGGTTCCCTTTGTGATCCTTTATGATGGTCACGTCGAGAACGGTGCGGAAATACGGGCCGCATTCCTCCCCGGCGCTGTTTTTCCAGGTCAGCGCATAGCTCTTTACGTTGTTTATCACGCCGCGGAACACAGCGGTATTGAAGGTGTGGACGTTGTCAACGTCCCTGCCGCTGACGATCATATCAAGGTCGAACGGAGTCCTCATCACGCAGACCGCCGGAGTTTTTCCGGTCGTGCTTGACGGAACGGCCGCTTCAAGTACCGGCGAAGCGGAAACGAGGCGTTTCGTGACGCCGAACGCTGCAGCGAATAACAGTATTGCCGCAGTTATACCGATAGCTTTTTTCACTTTTTCCCCTCCTTATTTAGAATCAATTCATTATCGGAAGTTGTGTCTTTCTATGCCGCCGGCGCGCCTGCGGCAGTGGACCCGACGTTGATTATGAGACGGTACCGGTCGCTGCCGACCGGGTCCCCGGATACGCAGCGCCATTGTAAGACCTCAGACGCTCCGGGGCAAGGTACGGTTCGCAACAGACGCCGCGGGCACCCGAACATGAAGAATGAACTCTGTTCATTTATATAGTGTCGGAAAAACCAAAAAGTTACATGCCGCAGAAAAATTTTTTTACCGCAAAGCATATACGCTGACCTGTTCTCCGGACGGCACGATCACCTGAACGCCGCCGGAACTGAGGCGGGAAAAACGAACTATCGCGGAGGGAGCCGCCGGCTCTCTCCGCTCGTTCAAGCCCCGTCGCTTACTCCGTCCCCGCCGCTCCGGACACCTGCTTTTTTGTCGATTCGCTCATGAAATGTGAAAAACCGGTTGAAATCCGCTCATCTGATTTTTTACACTTGATATGTTCTTTTACTTGACTATTTGCACCTATCTGCTATAATAACTGCATAAGGAGGTGCGTTATTATGGCACAGGCGACCTTCAGCGTCCGTATGGACGAATCTTTGAAAGAACAATTTGACACGCTCTGCCGGGATTTCGGCATGAACATGACGACCGCGATCAACGTGTTCGCGCGGGCGGTCGTCCTGCAACGCCGCATACCGTTTGAGATCTCATCCCCGGAGCCTCAGGTGACAAGAAATTCAGCCGTGCAGGCGTTCCGGGCGCTGCGGGAGCAGGCGAAGGACAACGGAGTATCCGATATGACACTTGACGAGATCAATGCGGAGATCGCCGCTGCACGCAGGGAGATGTCGGAATGATCTGCTGCGCAGTAATAGATACCAACGTCCTTGTCTCGGCTCTGCTTTCGGAGAAAGACGACGCGGCTACTGTACAGGTGGTCGAAAAAGCGCTCGGTAGAGAAATCGTCCCGATATTCAGCAGCAGCGTGATCGGAGAATACCGAGAGGTGCTGAACCGTAAAAGATTTGGTTTTTCTCCGGACGCTGTCGATCATCTGCTCTCGGCATTCGAGCAGTTCGGTATCCTCCTGGAACCGTCCGCGTCCGGCGTCATACTGCCGGACATGAAAGACCTGCCGTTTTACGAGGTCGTTCTTGAAAAACGCAAAGACAGCGACGCTTATCTTGTGACCGGCAACATGAAACACTTCCCGGCGGAACCGTTCATCGTTACGCCGAGGAAGATGCTCGAACTCGTTCTGTCAGATACGTAACGCCCCGAGCTTTTTTTATCATGCGCGTTTTACGCGTTCACTTCGTCCGCCGATGAGCGCTGAGCTCACCGGCGGTTTTTTCGCGTCTGCGGAAGGATTGCGGCGTTACCCGCCGAGGACAGCTTTGCCGCAGCGCTTCATCCTGCCGTTTGGCTCCGTCGGGGCGGGAGCGGCGCAGACGAGCTCCTCTATGGGCCGGGAGGCCAGCAGAAGGGTCTCCTCGGCGCAGATGGCGGAGAAATCCAGCACCGTCTCTCTTCCGAGCTGCGCGGTCTTTATCTCCGTCCGCCGGAAAGCGCCGTCCTTCGGCGCGATATACGCGTACACCGGGGTGTCGAACAGGCGCTCCGGCAGGACTATGAAGCACGGTTCCCCGCGCAGGCTCTCTATCGTCGCGGCGAAGCCCTCCGCGGTCCATTCCGCGCCGACGGAGAAGCCGCCCTCCGCGAACAGGCGGAAGGCGACGGGCAGCCCGTCAGAAGCCGGGAAC
>JAILDS010000098.1 GCA_024689165.1 Clostridia bacterium | reverse complement strand
TCAAGGGTCAAGGAGCTCGTCCGCGACCTGGGCGGCAGATGCTCCGCAGAGGTCTCAAACGGTGTTTTCAGCGTCACGATCGCATTCTGAGCGATCTGCGGGCTTCGGCAGATCATAAATACCCGAAAGGAGGGGGAACGTATGGCGATAGCCGTCATGAAGCGGTACGAGCTCAAGTATATGCTCACCGCGCCTCAGGCGGAATACTTCAGGCGCGGCCTGCGTGGCCGCATGGAGCTCGACTCCTACGGCATGACTTCGATAGCGTCGCTGTATTACGACACCCCGAATTTCAGGCTGATAAGGAACAGTATCGAAAGTCCCCCGTTCAAGGAAAAGATACGGCTGCGCTCCTACGGTCCCGCGACGGACGAAAGCCCGGTGTTCCTGGAGCTCAAGCGCAAGGCGTACGGGATTGTCTATAAGCGCAGGGTGCAGAGCACGATACCGAGGGTCGAAAAATTCTTCGCCGGCGAGGGCGACGTCTGCGCCCCCGGGCAGATAAACGCCGAGATAACCGCTTTCAGGGACTTTTACGGGACACTCGCCCCCTCCTGCCTGATAATCTGCGACAGGACGGCGTACTTCGAGCCGGGCGGCGACCTGCGCCTGACCGTCGACTACAACCCGCGCTACCGCGTCGACAGGCTCGACCTGAAAAGCGGCATGGACGGCCTCGGGCTGCTCGACGAGGGCACGGCGATCCTGGAGATCAAGGTGCAGGAGGCTATGCCGCTGTGGCTGTGCTCACTGCTGTCGGAGGGCGGGATATACAAGGCGAGCTTTTCGAAGTACGGCGCCGCGTATCCCCGGCAGGTCAGAGGCGCGCCCTCCGAGCCGAGAGCCCCCGCCGACCCCGCGATCCTTGAGGCGTCGTGAGTCAGCGGATCAGCCGACAGCGGTCGGTTTCGTAGGGGCGGGCATGACCGCCCGATCGACGCTGAAGGCGTCCCCGTCTTGTGATGGGGACGGCGAAGCGGAGAAGCAGTGTTGTTGACAGCAAATAAACCCTTTGCATTTCTAGCCCATCCGCAGGGGATGTCGCTCGGAACGCAATCGGGCGGTCGATGCCCGCCCCTACGCGTGCCTCCCCTGCACCCTACTCCCTATTGCCTGTTCCCTACTCCCTGACTACTATTCCCTCGCTTCATCCTTCATACTTGTCCCAATTGCCGCAGGAGGAGAACAACGATGTTCGATTCGATCTATTCCACACCGGTCACACCGGCGCAGTTTTTCATCATGGCGGGCGCGACGCTCGCGACGGGGGTCCTGTACGCGTGGATAATCTCGTGGAAGATACGTTCCCAGAAAAGGTTCTTCCTCGTCACCGCGCTCATACCCTTCGTCGTCGGCTCGGTCATAACCTTCGTCAACGGCAACATCGGCGCCGGCGTCGCGGTAGGCGGAGCGTTCAGCCTGATACGCTTCCGTTCCGCGCCCGGGTCCTCCGAAGAGATCGCCGCGATACTCATCGCCATGGCGTCCGGCATAGCGTTCGGCATGGGCTATCTCGCCTACGGCGTGATCATCCTCGTGTTCCTGTCGGTCATCTTCTTCCTGCTCGCCGGGACGAAGCTCTTCGAGCACAAGTCCATGGCCGAAGACCGGCTCCTGCGCATCACAATCCCCGAGTCGCTCGAGTACGACGGGACCTTCGACGAGTGCTTCGCGCATTATCTGAGCACGGTCGAGAGCTGCGGCGTGAAGACGACCGGCATGGGCAGCATGTTCAGGCTGTCCTTCAGGGTCAGGCTCAAGGATCCGAGGGAGGAAAAGGCCTTCATCGACGAGCTGCGCACCAGGAACGGGAACCTCGAGATATCCCTTCTGCCGTATGAGGAAAAGAGCAACCAGCTGTAATAACCAAAAGGAGATCACAAATGAACCTCGTCAAAAGATTCATCGCCCCTCTGCTGCTCATCGCCGGCGGCATACTGTTCATCGTCTTCGGCTTCAGGACCGTTAAGGAGATGAAGGATTTTCCGCAGACGGATGCGGTCGTGTCGCACCTCACGCGCGAGTGGGTGCCCGACGGCGAGGGGTATGAGACGGAGCAGATAACCGTCTACGTCACCTATACCGTCGACGGGAAGGAGTACACCGAAGCCCTGCAGAACGGCAAGACCAATTACGAACAGGGCGACGCGATCAAGGTGTATTACGACCCGGCGGACCCGACCTACGTCTCCGGCGCGAGCAAGAGCGGCGCGACGATACAGCTCGCATTCGGCTCCGTCATCGCCCTCGGCGGCCTCGGCGGCCTCGTCGCCGCGCTTGTCAGGAGAAGGTAAGGGCCAAGTATGAAGTATGAAGGATGAAGAATTTCGGGGGTCCCCGCGAAGATTTGCGAAGCAAAGGTTCGTGGGGAGAGGAGGAGCAACGAAGCTCGGCGAGCTTTTGGAAGCTGCGACAAAACGAGCAAAGCGAAGTTTGCGACGACGAAGGGCCTGTGGCGCATTTTAAACCGACGCCGCGCTACCGCAGGGCGTCGTCGTGCAATAGCCCGCGTTGCGTACCGACACCGAAGGGGCGACCCGCGTGGTCGCCCGGAACCCGGGAACAGAATATATGGTGTGTTTCAAAACGAAACGCACCGTTTTTTTGTAGGGGCGGGCATCGACCGCCCGATCGCGTTCCGAGCGCATCCTATACGGATGGGCGAGGAATGCAAAGAAATCAGATCGCCGTTTAATTTATAACTTCTCCGCTTCGCCGTCCCCGACGCAAGGTCAGGGACCAGCTCAGTGTCGAGCGGGCGGTCATGCCCGCCCCTACGTGATAATACGATGACGCGTCAGAGTGGAAACATAAGCAGCGGTCTTGTCCCCGTGTACCGTGCGTTCGATGCCCGCCCGTATATGAAAGCCGACAGCTGAGAGCTATCCGCTCCCTATCTCCTGCTTCCTACTCCCTATTCCCTAACTACTATTCCCTACTCCCTATTCCCTAATCCCTATTGCCTACCCCCTACTCCCTACCCCCGCAAATCCGCTCTTGATTTTGACCATATGAAGGTTTAATATAGGATCAAATATGTCCCGAAGGGAGTAAAAATGATCAAACGAACACAAAAAATCGTGCCTGTCGTGCTGTGCGCGCTCATCATCGTGATGTCGCTGCCGATGGGCGCGTTCTCGGCAGACCCCGCTTACGTTCTTTCAAACTCCGTTTACGGCGATACGGTCACAGTGACCGTCGGCGCCGCCAACGCGAAAGGCCTTCAGTCCGGCGGCTTTATACTGTCGTGGGACAGAGATATTCTCAGCTACAACGGCTTCGACGGCTTCAGGGACGTGCTTATTAAAGCTGGAGCTGGAGATTTCAATGAAGAAAACGGAATGGCCCCATATTTTTACAGAGAATCTCAGACCGAAGATTCAGCCGAGCTGCTCAGATTTGAATTCACCCTTGTCGATCCCTCATGGACGGGCGAGACGACGGTCACCGCCGAACCCGACTACAGCGATCCGTTCGAGCTCACCTCCGGCTCGACCATAGTCGTCGTCGAGGCAGAGGCTCCGTCCGAAGAACCCGAGACCGAGCCCGTTGCTCCCGAACCCGAGACCGAGCCCGTTGCTCCCGAACCCGAGACCGAAGTCCCCGAGCCGATAGAGCCCGCTGAAGTCAGGATCACAGCGCCCGAGACGGTCTCCGTCGGTTCGACCTTCACCGCCTCGCTCGTCGTCAAAAACGCCGCGGCCCTCGAGTTCTGCGAGTTCTCTCTCGGGATCGACCCCAACGCCGTAGAGCTGACCGACGTCGTCAGCTACGCGGACAACGAAAGCGTTTTCTGGGAGTTCAATACCGAAAAACGCTACGGCGGCTTCTACTATAAAGAGAGATGCGGCTCCGACGAAGTTACCATAGCCGACTTCACCTTCACGGTCGTCGCGCACTCCTCTTACGTCACGCCCATCGAGATCTCGCTGAAGCGCTTCGGCGGCGTGAGCACGCTCGACAACTACGGCGTCCGCATCGAGATCACCGAAAAAGCCGTCGATTACACGACCTTCCGCTTCGGCGGTTACCCGCAGACGCTCGTCACCGACGAGGCGACCGTCGAAAAGCTCGACGCGCTCAAAAAGACCTGGAAGAGCTACGGGTTCTATTCCACCGAGGAATACAACGATTACGGCGGCATGCTCCCCGATGACAGCACCTCGTACTGTGACGTGGAGCTCGGCGGCGAGCGCTACCGCGCCGTGAAGATCGATTCTTACAGGTCCGCTTATACCTACAGCCACGCCTCCGAGTGGTCCAACCAGCAGGAGGCCAACGGCTATGAGGTCGGCAAGGTCTATTACTTCAGGTTCGAAAGCCTCGTCTGGCGCATGCTCGACGACGGCAGCGGCCTCGCCGTGTGCGAGAGCGTCATCGACGCCCTGCCGTTCTCGGACTTCATCTACTTCCACGCCTCCGCCGGGAAGGACAAGGACGGCGGCTCGTACTTCTCCGTCGACGAGGCGGACGACTACTACGCCAACACGTACTCGGTCAGCTCCATACGCCGCTTCCTCATGAACGACTTCTATTACACCGCATTCTCCGCCGCGGAGCGCGCGAAGATCGGCTTCGGCGAGCTCGGGGCCCTGCCCGGCACCGACGCGGTCCTGTGCGACAAGATCTTCCTGCTGTCCTCCGAGCAGCTGACCGACGAGTCGCTGGGCTTCTACCCCGACGGGCAGTATGACGACGCCGCCCGCCGCGCCAAGGGCACGGATTACGCCCAGGCGCTCGGCCTCGGCGCTATCTCCAGCGGCCTTGCCGCCTACAACGGCAACAGCCCCTACATCCTCAGAGACGCCGCCTACAGCTCCGACACGGTACGCAGCGTCGACGGCTACGGCAACATCTACCGCGCCTCTACCGCGCAGGTCGCGGGCATCCGCCCGGCCTTCGTGATACCCACCGGCGCGGAGGATTCCGTCAATCCCGGCGGCAGCGCCGGTGAGACCGCTCCCGCCCGTGAGACTAAGACCGACGAGGCCGGAAAGGTCACCGTAGCGTTCGACTCCGACGCGTTCGCCGAAGGCGCGGAGGTCTCCGTCGACACGCCCGTTATCGGCGAGGAGATCGCGAACGTCTACGTCGAGCATCCCACCGACGAGATATTCATCGCGGACGTCAGCGCGACCGGCGCCGACGGGCGCAAGGTCCTCAACAGGACCCCCGTGGAAGTGACGCTTGTCCTTCCCGAGGGCTTCAGCGCGGAAGCTGTCAGGGTCTGGCTGTACTCCGCCTCCGGCGACAGCGTCGGGCTTGAGTTCACGGTCTCCGGCGGCGGCATAAGCTTCATCTGCGCGACCATCGGCGTCATAGCCCTGACCGACGGCTCGAAGCCTTACGAGTTCCCGTTCATGATGGGCGACGGCGGCCTTGACGGCTCCGTCAGCGCCGCGGACGCCAGGACCGCCCTGCGCGCCGCAGTCAGCCTTGATCTTCTCAACGACCGCGCCGCGCTCGCTTCCGACAGCGACTTCGACGAGTCGGTCACGCCGGCGGACGCGAGGATCATCCTTCGCTCCGTCGTCGGTCTTGAGGACCTCCGCGTCCCCATGGCCGAAAGAACGACGGCGCCGAGCGCCGGCGCAAGGCGCGCCAGAGCCGGAACGAATTGGGGCACCAACCCCGCGACCGGAGATATGTGAGGTGAGCCGAATGAAAACCATGAATATCCTCAGAAGATCGGCGTCGGTCATAGTCGCGCTGTGCATGGTCCTGTCCCTGCTTCCGGCAGCGGCGGCCGCGACAGTCCCCGATGCGTACTACTCGCTGTCTTATTACCGCGAGGGCGGCTCTTTCTTCGTGACGGTAAACGCCGATGACGCCGCCGGGCTGGCAAGCGGAGAGTTCTTCATCAGCTGGGACCCGGACGTCATGTACCTCAACAGCTGGAACTACGACGGTACCGGCGTCTATATGGCCGAGTTCAACGAAGATACCGGTGAGTATTCGTATATGTACGCGGATTCGCAGACCGCCGATTCCGCACCGGTAGGCGAGTTCGTCTTCACGCTCAACGACGCGTCCTGGTCGGGTGAAACCGACGTCTCCGTGACGCCCGACACAGCCAGCCCGTTTTCGGTTGCCGGCGGCAGCGTGACCGTGACGGTCGAAGCGTCGGAAGTGCTCCTTCCCCCCGACGATTACGACATCGGCCTCGGCGATACGATCACCATAGACGTGGTCGCCGGTTACAATACCTACGTGGCGTTCGTTCCCTCCGAGAGCGGGGATTACTCCTTCACGTCAGTCTCTTCCGACGACACCTGCTGTTATCTTTACGCTTCCGACAGGGAGACAGAGCTGAAGTATGACGACGACAGCGGCGAGGGCGCCAATTTCCTTATCAGCTATCCGCTTGAAGCCGGCGAGACCTACTGGTACGCCGCGCGCTACCTCGACTCGGGAAGGTCCGGCAGCTTCGACGTGACCCTGACCGAGAGCGTCGATGAGGATCCGTCCGGCGAACAGCCCGAGGAGCCCTCCTCCTGGTCCTCCGGGGACGACTATTCCGCCATACTCCGCGGCGATATCGACAACGACGGCCATAATACCGCCGCGGACGCCCGCAGCATCCTGCGGATCTCTGCCGGGCTCGAAACGGCCGATAACTTCGCGGGAAGCTTCGACGGTTACGGCTATCCCTCCGAAGCCGCCGCTTACGCCGCGGACTCCGACGGCAACGGCACCGTGACGCCCGAGGACGCGAGGTACGCGCTCTGCTTTGCGCTTCAGATCGAAACGGAGCCCGAAGACGCGCCGGAGCTCGGCGAGGATTTCATCTACGTCCTGTCGAACACCGTCGACGGCGACAGGGTCTACGTGACTCTGACGGACGAAAACGCCGCCGGCCACAGGAGCGGTTCGGCTCAGCTGACCTGGGACGCGGACGTTCTCGAGCTCGTCGAATATGAGATCCCGTCGCACGGGAGCGACTTCGGCGCCGCCGTGGTGAATCTCGAAACCGGATGCGTCGCCTATTTCTTCAGGCAGTACCAGGAAAACAGCTCGGAGGATCTGGCCACCTTTGAGTTCCGTCTCGTCGACCCCGACTGGATCGGGGAGACCATCGTTGACGTCAACCCGCAGTATTACTCTCCGGGCTATTATCCCTCTTATACCTATACGTACGTCTCTCTTTACAATGAATACGATATAGCCGAGGGGCAGACCCTCACGGTCGAACCCGGCGAAGCGCATGCCTGGATCAACTTCACGCCCGAAACGTCGGGGACGTACGTCCTTGAGTCCTCCGGCGCCGACGGAGAACCCTGGGGCGAAATTTACGACGCTTCCCGCGATAACTGGGTCGATTCGTCTTTCTCACGGATCGATGATATCAACTTCAGTATCGTCGCCGCTCTCGAGGCAGGCGAGACTTACTGTTACAAGATTCAGAACTATAATACTGACGTTGAAACTTCCTTCGACGTGACGCTGACCTACGTGCAGACCGAATACGACATCGAAGAGGGACAGACGATAACCGTCGACTCTGTCGAGGGTGTCTATGCCTGGGTGACCTTCACGCCTGAAAAGACCGGTACTTATTTGCTTGAATCCTCGGGTGCTTCCTCCGATATCGGCGTCGAATTATACGACGGCGCCCGCGAGACCTGGCTGTCGGGTACGATGAGCCGCGTCGGCGAGGGAGATGATTTCATTGTTTCCCGTGAATTCGAAGCCGGCGCAACCTACTGCTACCGCATTTATAATTACGATTCCGACACGACCTTCGAGCTTACCCTTTCATACCTTCAGACCGAGTTCACGATCAAGTCGGGCCAGACGCTCGATATCACCGCGTCCGACGAATATTCGCTTTATTTCAAATTCAAACCGAAAACGGGCGGGGTATACATTTTCAGGTCCGTCGGCGTGCCGGACGACCTGAGCGTCATCGCGGATCTTTACAGCGGGTCCGACAGGGATACCTGGCTCGCCGGAAGCAGCATCTATAATGAGGAGAAGGGCAACTATACCTTCGAGATCAGTCATTATCTCGAAAAAGGAGAGACCTATTATTACGAGGTCCGCGGGACCAACGGCACCTCGGGCGACTGCAAGGTCGAGCTGGCGAAATACAAGCCGGACTATACGATCGAGGCAGGCCAGACCCTGACGGTGGATCCCGGCGAGAACGGGGTGTATATAGGCTTCACCCCGACAGAGAGCGGTTTTTACACCCTTGAGTCCTTTGCCGAATCCGGCGATCCGTACTGCGCCGTTTCCGACGATACTCTTGACTACTGGCTCAGCAGCGCCGACAGCGGCGGCGAGGGCGAAAACTTCAGGGCCGGCTACGCGTTCGAAGCCGGCGCGACGTACTACTTCCGGGTGACCGACGAAGCGGCCGAGCGCGCGGGCGCCTTTGACGTGACGCTGACGAAGTTCACGGCGGACTACGTGATCGAGCCCGGGCAGACCATCTCCGTCGAAACCGACCCGGATGGCGTGTACGTACAGTTCACCCCGGCCGAAAGCGGCAACTACGCCTTCTCGTCGCTCACCGATGGCGTTTACGCGAGCTGCTACCTTTATACGGATCCGACCGGTTATTACCGGACCTCCGCCTACGGCGATTACGGGTACGGCGAGACCTTCAGGCTCGTCAGCGGGTTCGACGCGGGCACGACCTACTATTTCAAGGTCCAGTCGAATACGGACGCCGAGACTATCGACGTCACCCTTCAGCCCTTCGAGCCGGAGCTTACCATCGAGCCGGGTATGACCCTTGAGCTCGGCGAGACCGGCGAGCGCGGCGTGTACATCGCTTTCACTCCGACCGAAGATGACGCTTATGAGCTCGTCGTTACGCCCGATGGATCCGCAGGGTATTTTTACGGCGCGCTGAGATTCTACAGGAACGGCCTCAGCGATTATCAGGACAACTGTTATTTCTACAGCGACGGCGGCAGCCTTGCCTTCGCCGGCTCCAAAGGGGAAGAGGTTTACCTGTGGCTGAGGGCGGACGCCGCCTGCACGGTCACCCTCAGGACCTACGAGCTGTCCGGTGTCCTCTCCGAGGACGGCGAGCGCATCGTCCTCGTCCCGGGCATCTCCGTCTACTCGGTCAACCTTGCCTGCGATGCGGTCGTCTGCTCCGCGGGCGGCTACTTGATCGACGAGTACGAGGCGAAGTACACCGACGTTTCCACGGGTATGTATTTTGAGAAGGAGGACGGAACGGTCGTTACCCTCGTCGTCCTCGGCGACGTCGACGGCGACGGCATGATAACCGCCTCCGACGCGAGGCTCACGCTCCGCGGCGCCGTCAAGCTCGACGACTTGCCGGAGGGGAGCCCCGAGTACATCGCAGCCGACGTCGGACGCGACGGCGAAGTCGCGGCGAACGACGCGAGGACGATCATGCGCCACGTGGTCATGCTCGAGGCGATAGAAGGGCTCGAGCTGCCGGAGTTCAATCCGGACACCCGTTATTCCACCCGCTGAAAAACCAAAGAATTCCCGGCCGGGCTGTTCGCAGCCCGGCCCCTTTTTTTCGCCGGAGCTTGACATTGCCGGCGTTTTGGGTACAATAGGGCCATGAAGAAAAAAGACCTGACTCCGGCACGCGAGGCGCTCGTGAAGAAGACCCGTGAGCTGGATGAAAAACTCAAAAAGATTACCGACCCGAAGGACGTTCCCGGCGCGCTTGCCGAAGAGGGGCAGCGCGGCGTAACGCTGAGCGAATACATAAACGTCCTGCTGGATCAGAAGAACATGACCGCCGCGCAGGCGATAGCCGGGTCGAACCTCAGCGCGGGCTACGCCAACAACATCATAAACGGCTCACGCGAAAAGCCCTCCCGCGACAAGGTGATAGCCCTTTCGTTCGGCCTGAAGGCGACGCCCGAGGAGGCCGACCGGCTGCTCAAGCTCGCCGGGCACTCGCCGCTGTACTCCCGCTCGTCGAGGGACGGCATAATTCTCGTGTGCCTGCGCGAGGGCAAAAGCCTCATGCGCTGCGAGGAGATACTCGACGAGTTCAGACTCGGACTTATCGGCGCGGAATAAAGCCCCGGGCGGTGACGATATGGAAGGCGCTAACGAATATACGGTAGTAAGGCCCCTGTCCTCCGGCGAGGGCGGCAAGACGCTGCTCGCGCTGAGGACGGGCTGCAGTTCCCCTTATTACGTGCTCAAGGAGATCACTCCCGACGACCTGGGGCTCATCGAAAAGCTCCGGACGGTTGCGAACCCCCACGTCGTCGGGATCCTCGGCATGACGCGCCTTGACGACGTTCTGTTCGTCGTCGAGGAATACGTCGTCGGCGTGAGCCTGAGGCAGTTCGTCGAGGATCAGCCTTATCTCCCCGACAGCCGTATTACCGATTTTGCCCTTCAGATAGCCGACGGTCTCAGCGCGATCCACCAGAAGGGGATAATCCACAAGGACGTCAAGCCCGACAACATCATAGTTTCTTCGAACGGGACGCTGAAGCTCATCGACTTCGGTATCTCCCGCGTGTGGGACGCTCAGCGCAGCCGCGACACGCAGGTCGGCGTTGGCACGCAGTTCTACGCCGCGCCGGAGGTGTTCGGCTACCGCCAGACCGACGGCAGGACGGATATGTATTCCCTCGGCGTGGTCATAAACTTCATGGCGACGAAGAACGACGACCCGTCCATCCTCCTTGCCCGCGAGCCCTTCGGGACGGTCGTCAGGCGATGCATGCGCATGGAGCCCGCCGACAGGTACCGCAGCTTCGGCGAAATGGCGGACGCGCTTCTCGGCAGGCCTCAGCCCGCCCCGAACGCGGGCGCGGGCTACTCCGGGGCGTCGTATTACCCGCCGAACGGACCGTCCGGCTCCGCCGGAGCCTCATACGCTCCCCGCGCCGGTACGTCCGGGTCGTCGGCTTCGCGGACCGGAGCGTCGGACAGGGCAAACAGAAGGCTTGAAAGGAAGCGCGCCCGCGAGGAGCTGAAGCGGGCAAAAAAAGAGGCCGAAAAAAAGAAATCGCGCGTTTTCGCCGGGCTCGTCGGCGTCCTGCTCGTCATCTTCGCGCTCATCGGGGCGGCAAAGAACATGCTCGACGGCGGTTCGACGCGCACGACCACGACGCGAACGACCTCCGCCCGTACGGCTGCGGGCTCCACGGCCTACTGGCCATCCGGCGGGCTTGCCGCGAGGATCCCGAGATACGACGGCACGGTCAAGGACGTCGATATATATTCAAGCTCCGTGTCCGTCAAATGCGGCGTCGATACGGTCGACGACTACTACGCCTACGTCGAAAGCTGCAAGGAGGCGGGCTACACCGTCGACCCCTCGGAATCCTACACGTCCTACAGCGCGTCCGACGCCGACGGATATGAAATCTCTCTGACGTACTGGTCGTACTCGGACGAGATATGGATACACGTTTACGCGCCGTCCGGCTCCGGGCAGGAGACGACCGCCGCCGCTCAGACGGAAGCCCCTGAAACGACCTCTCCGCCGACTACCGCAGAACCGACGACCGCCGCGCCGGAAACGACGGCGGAGACGACGACCGCCGCGTCCGCCGACGGGGTCAGCAGCAGCGTCAAAGAAAAGGTCGACGCTTACGAGGCCTTCGTCAACAGCTACGCCGAGTTCATGGACGGCTACGACTCCATGAGCCTGTCCGGCTTAAAGGATTACGCGAAAATGTCGGGGGAGCTCATCAAGGAGCAGGCGAAATTCTTTGCCCTGGAATACACTTTGACCTCCGACGCGGACAAGGCTTATTACGCCGAGGCGAAACAACGGATCGGAGAGATCCTCAGCAGATACGTATCCGTGGATACCGACGGAGACGACGCCGACGAAGTCGATTGGTGAGACTCGTACGACTTCGGATGACTTTATCTCAACAAAGCAAAAACTCCTGCGGTGTGCCGTCAGCACACCGTTTTTTTTCGCGCTCTGATACAATGTAAAAACGACCATGCCGGGATCCAGTCCAAAAAAATGTAAAAAACCGTAAATACTGTACTTGACATCAAAAAAAAACGGGTAAACTGTAATTACGTTCTTTTGTACACGACATGATCAATACGATTCGGAGGGCAAATAATGAAAAAGTCGAAAACCGGTCTGCTTCGCGCCGCCGCGCTGGTCCTTGCGGCAATGTTCGTCGTGCTGTCTGTGAGCGCCTGCGGGAACACACGCCAAAAAAACACTCTGCCGGGAACATGGAAACCGGAAAGCGTTGTTTTCAACGGCTCCGTTTTTTCTCCTGAGGAGATAAAGCAAGCGGACGTCTTATGGGATGAGGATTCTCTGTCGGATATGTATATCGTTCTGAAGGACGGCGGCGCGGCGTATGCGTTTTACGACGGCGACGGCGAACTGATCTCCTGGGAGGAATCCGAAGACAGCGTTAAGATCGGAGAACTGCTTTTTGAATGGAAAGATGGAAAACTGACGTTAAATGACGAAGGCAATGATTTTGCCTATGAGGACGGTCTGTCGATCATTTTCACAAAGGTTTCCGACAGTCAGGATATAAATTACACCGAAACAACAGAGCCTAAAGCGGAAACAACGACAATACCAACGACCTCCAATGAGATCACAACAATAACACCGGAAACTACAGCTGAAACGACAACCGAAGTGCACTATTATGATGCAACAACGGAAACAACTACGCAAGCTCCCACAGAGGCCGAAGAAGAAATAGACGCGTCAGGAGTTCGTCCGGAGATAAAAGAAATAATTGACGGTTACGAAACATTTATTGATCAGTATATAGCTTTCATGACCGCATTCTATAGTGGTTCTATTCATGATTATTTTGCACGATCAGATATGCAGAGGTCGTATTCTGATTGGGGAATTAAATTCCGGAACATCGAGGATGATTATGACCTCACAGCAAAGGAGGAACAGTACTATATCATGGTATCTAACCGCTGCATGAAAAAGATTTCGGAGTATTCGGCAAAAATAGCAGAGATGAGTTAAGCAATAAAAAGGAGGGTTAAAAATGGCGAAACGTTTTCCCGGTATTGAATGGTTTTGCGATAACTGCGACGCAAGCCTTGACGACCAGCCCGGCTTTGACGACAGCTGCGGGACATGGCAATGTACGCAATGCGGATGTATGAACACCATTTCGGACGATTACATCTTCGAATCACAAGAAGACTACCATGGGTGGCTTGATAATCAGATTGCCATGCAGGAGGCCGCCGAGGAAGACCCTTACGGCGAACGTCTCAGTGTTGAAGACGCAGCTTTGATTTGGGCATACAGCGGAGAGGATGAAGACAGGATGTTCGGCTATACGGAAGAAGAACTCAGAGAGGCTCTTCAATAACAGAAAGGAGAAGCTGTAATGGGATTACCGGATCTGTTCCGTTCCATAACAGAAAGTCTGCTGAAAAACCCCGGAGATAAGTTTTCAGCCGAGATCACCCGCACGGGGAAACAGGTCATAAAACAGAGTGTGTCGGGCATTAAACGATCTGCGGTAAGATATCCCGGGACGGGTACGATAGTTGAAACAATAGTACATAAAGAGCAATGAGTGTTTGACTTGTCATAAACACGGCGGCGGGGAGACCCGCCGCCGCTTTGTTCACGATCGTTCCCGTCGGCGGCGCCCTTACTCCTAATTCCTAATTCCTAACTCCTGCTCCCTCTCCCTGCGGTTGCGTTTTCCGTAAAAACGCGGTATAATATGATCAAACGATACTCTGGAGGTATGAAAAATGATAGGCGCGGTAATAGGCGATATAGTCGGGTCCCGTTTCGAGTGGGACAATCACAGGTCCAAGGATTTCGAGCTCTTCACACCCGAATGCTTCCCGACGGACGACAGCATAATGTCCCTCGCGGTGGCGAAGTCGATCCTCGACTGCGGCGCGGACCGGTCGGGACTGCCGGGAAAGGCTGTGGCGAACATGCAGAGGCTCGGCAGGCTGTACCCCTTCGCCGGCTACGGCGGGCGGTTCTCTCAGTGGCTGGACAGCCCCGAC
>JAILDS010000092.1 GCA_024689165.1 Clostridia bacterium | reverse complement strand
CGCGGGCTTCACGCAGACGAGGTCGTAGACCGTCTCGTCCGGGACAAAAGCGCCGTCCCTGAGCGACTCGCTCACGTAGCTCCGGAATCCGTTCTGCGGAGAATAGGCGAAGCAGACGCGCAGCGCCCGTATCGCTTCGACGTGATCTCCGCCGTAGTCAGCGGCGCTGTATCGGTCTTTTTCGCTTCCGGGGCGGATGAGGACGAACAGGCAGCTGTCCGGCGCAAACGTCACGTTGAGCGTTTCCGGGAAATCGAACTCATAGTACGTGCCGTCGATGTTCAGCTCCCGGTACGCCTCCGCCTCCTCAAGCCTGCCGTCCGCGAGCATATAGCGGTACGCCCACGGCGGAGCGGGCGGCGTTTCGGCAGAAGACGTCGGCACGCCGGAACAGGACAGGATGAGCGCCGCGCAGACCGTCAGCCCGAGCGCGCGCAGGGCGTAAGACGTAAAAACCGCCTTTTTCATACAGATCACTCCTTTGTGTCATTAATGTCTGATTCAGATCGTGACCGCTTCGGACGCCTCGTAGAACACCGCCGACTGAACGGTATAGTAGGCGCTCGGGGTCTCGGCGTAGTGCTCGCAGACGACGCGGTAGGTGCCGTGACCGACCTCCGCCGCCTTTGAAAAGACCTTGGAAGAGGAATCGCCGTAAAGCTCGGTGAAAACGTATCCCGGCACGTCGGTCCAGAGCCCGTCGGCAAGCCGCTGCAGCTTGACGTAATTGAAGCCGCACCTCGTCACGCGGGCGCTCCCGACGGTGGAGGCGGTCATGACCAGCTTCCCGCCGTCCTTGGCGAGTCCCACGCTCTTGCCGGCGATAAGGCCCTGATAACGCAAAGGATATTCCTCGTATATGTTCAGCGGATTGAAGCCAAGTGCTGTTCTAAGCGTCAGCCTCGCGTCGGCGGCGGTCACCGTTCCGTCGCAGTCTATATCAGCAAGCGCGTACTTAAGGTAGGTGTCCGGGATTTCGAGTTCCAATGAATACCTCAACACCTCCCTTGCGTCGCCGGCGGTCACGACATGGTCAAAAATAACGTCACCATAATGATATATCGTCCCTCCCGCGAACCAATCCGGTTCTGCTGCGAGAATATACGGTTTTTCAAGTATCACTCCGAGCGCGACAGGTCCGTTGATATAAAACGGGTATTCGATCCAAACCTCAAGAGATTGGATTTCCGAACCGCTTCCCGAAACGTTCTTTACCGAATGAACGCCGTCGATCTCAAGCAGCTCTGATATTGCGGCGTCCCCGGATTGAAGCTTGGTATCGAACTGCACCGAAAGATAACGGTAATCGGTCACTCCGCACGGTGTCGCCACTGTAGCGTAATCGTCGTAAATCACGGTCACGGAAGCCTGTTTTTTCAGGTATCCGTTCGTTTTTTCAAAGTTTTCGGCGTGAGGTTCGGCGATATAGATCTTAAGAAAAATCGTTCCGTCGGTTTTTTCGCCAATATATACGTCAGAGCTGTCGTCGACGCTGACCGACTCCGCAAAACCAAGCAACAGAAGATCCGAAGCGATGAGCTCAGCTTCATCAACTGTTCCTGCGACCTCGGCGTTAATCAGCGAGTACTGTTTTGTGTACTCAAAATCCCTGGCGTCGACTCCCGTTTTTTCACCAACAGCCGAAACTACCACGCAACACACTAGTGTAAACATAATACAACACGTGATTAGCCGGGGGAATGATCTCTTAAGCATCTTAAAACACCTCACAGAAAAGTGTTACAAAAAAGCAAGGCTCAATACTGTTTTCTCAGCTATACAAAGAGAACGTTGAGATATTACCTAAAGCGTAACTCAGTATTTCGTTGGAATCTGATGAGGTAACTAAGCTATCTCCGTTAACATCTGATAAAGCATATTGTGTCGGTGTTGGGGTCTCGGTTCCAATCGCATATCTAAGAGCTTTTCTTGCATCCGCTGATGTTACAACGCCATCGCTGTCCGAGTCACCCATAACATAATGGTCTGCCATCGTTGTTATGTAATACCCGACTCCAGCTCCGTTTATGTTAACTGATGAACTATTAACAAGATTATATGAAATCCAACCATATCCGTTTAATCCCCATGATGTATCCCACGAGTTTATAAACTTAAACGCACCGCTTCCTTTATTGTCGTTATATCCTACAAGACAAATGGCATGTCCCAATGCCGGAGCAGTTCCGGCAGTACTGTCGTAAATCTGATTTGTTGAAGAAATGTTCTCCATATCCGGATAAACCTTTACAGCAATAACCACCCCTTTCCCCGAAGCTATGGCATTCTTTATTTGCGTAATATTAACCATCTTTGTATAAGCACCAATACCATACAGCGCAGCATTGGCGTGTTGGTTCTGAGAAGGTTGTGTTGTGTAGTTATTCTCATTGTATGGAAAATAAGTTGATGTACAACAACCCTTAAGCAACATTTTATTAAGGGCGTCAACTATTGTTGCACCGTCGTCCTGTCCGCCATTTATTTGATTATAAATATAAGCCGGACTGAATTGATGTTTAGAATACGATATCGTCCAACCCCTTTTTAAGTATTCACTGCCGGATTTCATTGCATAAGCAACAGCCCACCCAACACAACTGTTTTGGTTCCCTTGGTTACCAGGAGAAGGAAAGAATGCAGTATTGTTGACTGAACTTGGCAGTGATCTTGTTGGCTCATCTGTTTCTATAATACCCATAAATTCTTCGTCTGGATCAGACAGTGCGCCATAATTGTGACGCATTGTCGCCTCGATATCGTCTGCAAAAGCAGAAACGGGAAAAGACAGTGCAAGCATAATGATTGCAAGAAAGATGGAAATCATTTTTTTCATTTCAAACACTCCTTTGTGTCATTAATGTCTGATTCAGATCGTGACCGCTTCGGACGCCTCGTAGAACACCGCCGACTGAACGGTATAGTAGGCGCTCGGGGTCTCGGCGTAATGCTCGCAGACGACGCGGTAGGTGCCGTGACCGACCTCCGCCGCCTTTGAAAAGACCTTGGAAGAGGAATCGCCGTAAAGCTCGGTGAATACGTATCCCGGCACGTCGGTCCAGAGCCCGTCGGTAAGCTTTTGCAGCTTGACGTAATTGAAGCCGCACCTCGTCACGCGGGCGCTCCCGACGGTGGAGGCGGTCATGACCAGCTTCCCGCCGTTCTTCGACAGCCCCACGCTCTTGCCGGCGATAAGGCCCTGATACTCGACGGACGGATATGGGTAATAGTTCTTCGGGTCGAGCCCGATCGCGGCCCTCAGGACAAGGCGCGCGTCGGAGGAGGATACGGCGCCGTCGCAGTCCATATCGGCGAGAACGAAGCGCAGATAGCTCTCGGGCAGTATAAGCTCGATGGCGATTCGCAGGACTGTACGAGCGTCGTCGGCGGTCAGGTCGCCGTCGAGATCGGCGTCGCCGTATACGTATCCCGTCCCGCCGGACACGGGCTCGAAGGCCGCGCCGACCACGCAGTCCATGCCGAGAGCCTCGCTCATCACGGCGAGACCGTCCGAGGCGGTGGGCCGGCTGAGGGTCAGGATGATTATCGCGCGCCCCGATCCCGGCGCGTCGGGACCGTCCGGCTCCGGAACTGTCATATCTTCCGTGCCCGGCCCTTCCGTTGTAGCCTCTTCCGTTGCAGGCACTTCGGTCAAAACGGGCTCCTCCGGACAGCACGTCTCCGGCTCGTCCGGCGCGGATTCGGAGGGCGTTTGAGTTTCTTCGATCTCCGGAGCGCAGGTCTCATCTTCCGTTATCTCCGTATCGGGGACGTCCGGGTCCTCCGGCCAGATATCCGGCCCTACGGTGTGGGGCTCGCTCCCCTCACAAGACGACTCTTCCGGTGACGACGGGGGGCATTCCGTCCCGGGTTCGGTCACGGCGGGCCCGGTCGTCCCGGTTTCCCCGCCGCTCGGCTCCTGCGTCCCGGCGGGCACGTCGTAGGTTACGAAGCTCACCCCGTCGATACCGCCGAGCGCCTGAGCGGCTTCCGCGACAGGGCATACGGTCGTGTCTATGGTCAGCACTATGACGTCGAAGGCAAACATTCCTTCCTCGCCGACGCCGGCCGCGCCCATGTAAACGCGGACCGCGTCCGGCTCGTTCCCGAGCTGGGCGACGACCGCGGCGGAGTTTTCCTCATAAGGCTCGCGCACTATGACGACGAGTCTGAGAACGGTATTGCCAGCCGCGTCGGTATACGGGATGAAGCCGCCGTCGAGGTAAGCAGAGCTCGCGAGGCCGGAGTCGACGAGGTCCGCGCCGAGCAGACGCGCGTCCTCTGCGGAGCACGCGACCTCGGCATAAACGACGCCCGGCTCTATAACGTATTCGCAGTACGGCGCGCCTCCGGCCGCGGAGGCTGTGTCCGCGGCGGCGAAAACGTGGGCGAGGGATGAGAACAAGACGCAGAAAGCGGCCGCAAGCGGCAGGATCTTCTTTTTCATCACGTTCCCCTCCTCACCTGATGCCCTGCGCGAGGTCCAGCGCGGCCTCGCGGGTGCTGTCGATAACTATGGAATAGACGGTTCTGCCGTCCGAAAAGTCTATGACGACGCCGTCCCCCTGACTGAAGATGAAGCCGTCTATCCTGTCCGTATGCAGGGGCTCGGCGTCCTTTGCGCCGGCGTAGTCCATGACCGGCAGGGCGGCGCCTTCGGCGTACACGGCGATGAACATCGTCCCTCTGAGCTCTTCGGATGAGAACGTGACCGTCGCCGAGGTGATGAAGTCCGTCCGTTCCCCCGTCACCGAGTCGACGGTACAGGTCCCGTCGGTAAGGGCCTCCGGAAGCAGCACGGGCGAAACGCCGAGAGACGCGAGCCTGAGGGCAAGCTCCGTTTCGCCGAGCTCATAGCCTCCGGTGCCCGACTTGTCCGGATGGCCGATACGGAAGGTGTCGCTGTAGAGCCTGACGAGCGAATTCCAGAGCTCGGGCCTGATCGCCGATGCCGCGGCGGCGGCTCCGAGCATGGTCAGCAGGACGACGGCGGCCGCGATGAGCAGGGCTCTGCGGGGCGCGTGTGAGGCGCGGCGCGCGGGCAGCAGGGGCAGGGGCTCCTCCAGCGCGTCGAGGCAGTATTCTATAAGGTCAGTGTCCGGGTCTTCCTTCTCGAGCTCCGCGTCGAGCAGCGCCCTGATATCGGGCTCGCTCAGGTCATCGGGCCCGGGCCGGAACAATCCGAGATATGCTCTCGCTTCGGTCAAAGCGTCCATCTCCTTTTTCATAGGTCTTCCTCCGCCCATTCGCGCGCGAACCGTTTTGCCTTGCCTTTGAGGCGGAATATGCGCTGTTTGACGCTGTTTTCGCTGACGCCGGTCTTTTCGGCGATCCTTTTGAGCTTCATCCCTTTGACGAAGCGCAGGCGGAACAGCTCCATTTCATCTTCCGACAGGGTCGCGAGGAATGCTTCCCTGCAGCGGAGCAGATCGTTTTCGGAGACCGGCTCCGGCTCCTCGGGTGCGGGCACGAAGGGCAGCACCGTCTCCGGATCGGGCACGAAGCGTTCGGACTCCGCGCTGAGCCTTCTGAAGACCGCGTTCACGGTGTTTGCGGTCACGACGGTCAGCCATTTTTTCGGCTCCCTTATCTCCGTACCGGCAGCGACCGCGGCGAAGAACGCCGTCCCGACGTCCTGCACCGCGTCGTCCGCCTCGTCCGGGTGACCGCACAGCCGATAGCGGCATATACGCCGCACGTATTCCTCGTTTGCGCGCCAGATCTCCTCCGGCGTCGCGTCCCGTCCGATGTCTATGCCCCTCACCCCGTTCACGAAAGCGCTTTCAATTGTTATAGTTGCGAAAAATCAAAAAGGTTATGCCCGGAATCTAAAAAACATGCACGATCTTTTTGCCCGGTATTTGTGCAAAGCGTCAAAAATCGCGCCGGACCCCGCCTTTTCCGGCGGGGCCCGTCTGTCCGTAAACCTTTATTTGCAAATATATCCCTCGATCACGGCGATATCGTCGTCCGTCAGGCCGCCGCGGCGAAGGTAGTTCTCTGCGCCGGCTTTCAGGTCCAGCGCGGCGACGTCGGCGCCCTTTTCGACTTCGCACAGGCAGTACATGAAGTCGTACACGTTGCCGAGTATCGCGTCGTATTTGTCCGGGGCGCTCTCTTTCGTGACCTTGTAATAATTGCCGTAGGTGATCATGTAGTCGTCGATGACCTCCTGCGCGGAGCCGCCGGCGAGCGCGAGGATGAGCGCGCAGACGAAGCCCGTCCTGTCCTTGCCCTCGAGGCAGTGGACGAGCACGGGGCCCTCATGTTCCGTCATTACGAGCAGCGCTTCCGAGATCGTCGCGGCAAAGCCGTCGGAGCGGTAGTTCGCGTTCAAAGCGAGCGGAAGGACCAGAGCGTTCCGGTAGAGTTCGTAATAATAGGGGGAATCGAAGCCGTCCTCCGCCGCGTAACCTTCGATCTTCACGTCGTTGTCGGCGAGGTTGATGACGAACCTTACACCCGCATCCTCAATGAGCCTGTCGGCGTACGCGGCGCGGTTGTGCTGGTCGTCGCAGGGCGAGGCGGAGCGGAAAATGAAGCCCTCCTTCAGATTTCCGCCCTTCACGGAGCGGAAATTGGCAAAAATGACGTCGGAGTCAAAGTCGTTCCTCTCGTCCGAGTAGTTCAGCGCGTAAAGCTCCTGTACCTGAAGGTATTTGCCCTTTTCGTTCAGAGTGACGGTAAGACGCGTGCTCTCCGAGGCACCGAATTCCTCCCATGTGGGATCCCCGTAATTGCGGGCGAGGACCGGATGCGGATAGCCCGGGTAGCCGCACAGGAGGAGCTCTCCGACGGGGACGTAATAGCCGGAATAATACGGTACGTCCTTAAGTTCTTCTCCGCTGTCGAAGCGGACGTCGACGCTGTCGCCGAAGTCGAAGCCCAGCGCGTTGAATCCGTCTATCGAGGGTTCGATATAAATGTTGCCGAATTCCGTGTCTTTGACGATGCTGATCTCTCCGGTCGTTGCCTTTTCGGCCCCGCAGCCGCTCAGGACGCAGAGCACCGTCACGAGCGCGAGCGCCGCGCATGATATCCTTTTTTTCATAAGCTTCCCCGGATCTTTCTTTATTGTTTATCCGCGTCCCCGGCTGTCCTCGGTGTTGACGCTTATCAGGCTGCGGGCGCGGTTTTTGGAGACGATGACGTCGAGGATGAAGCCGCAGACGAGGGACAGCAGAGAGGATATGCCGAAGCCGACTGAAACTATCAGCGTCGGGAAACGGAGCACGAGCCCGGTGTTGAGGTAGTCGATGAACACCGGGATGAACATCGCCAGAGCAACGACGGCAAGCACTGCGGACACGAGCGCGAAGAACAGCATCGGGCGGTAGTCGCGGAACATGCGCAGGATGGTTTTGAGCACGCGGTAGCCGTCTCTGAAGGTATTGAGCTTCGACGCGGAGCCCTCGGGACGGTCGCGGTAGGCGATGGGTATCTCGGATATCCTCAGCTTCATGTCGAGCGCGTTGATCGTCATCTCGGTCTCAAGCTCGAAGCCGTTCCGCTCTATCGGCACGGTCTTTACGAAAGTGCGCGAAAAAGCCCGGTAGCCGGTCATTATGTCCCGCAGGTCGGAGGAAAACACCCGGTTGACCAGAGAGCGCACGAGCACGTTGCCCGCGTTGTGGAAGGGCCTTTTGTTCTCGGTGAAATACGTGCTCGAAAGCCGGTCGCCGATGACCATGTCGTACCGCTCCTCGAGCACAAGTCGTATCATCTCCGGGGCGTGCTCGGCGGGGTATGTGTCGTCACCGTCGACCATGATGTAGCAGTCGGCCTCGATGTCGCGGAACATGGAGCGCGCGACGTTGCCCTTGCCCCGGCGGTATTCCTTCCTGACGACGACCCTCGGGTCGATGTTCGACGCGATCTCGAACGTCCTGTCGGTCGAGGCGTTGTCGTAAACGTATACCGTCGCCTCCGGCAGTACGGACAGAAAATCCCGGCAGACCTTTTCGACTGTCTGCTCCTCATTGAAGCACGGCACGAGCACGGCTATTTTCGGCATGAGCTTTTCTCCTGTTTCCATTACAGCTTTTTAGTCTTGTAAAGGATCTCTGCGCCGACGAGCGACACGACCACGCCGATGGGTATGAGCGTGCCGACCGGGGTCGCGGCCATGGCCGGAACGGCGAGGAAGGCGCAGAGGAAAACGAGCGGTATGAGCCCGATCTTCCAGTGCTTGTAGAAGTACTGCGCGCCGAGCGCCCCGAAAAGGGCGGGGAGCACCTGCGCGAAGGCGGGGGACAGCGGGCTCGAGGGGTCGTTGAGGTACGGTATGACCGGGCGCAGGGCGAGAACGAACACGGCGATTATTATCGTCGTGACTATCGACGACACCGCGATCGCGATGGTCGTTATGACCTCGCCCTCTTCGGAATTGCTCTTGACGTGTGCGCTCTCCATGGCGGACAGCGCGCAGGGGAGCTTGAGGTTGCTTATGTTGCCGGTGGCGAAGGAAAGGTACATCCCGCCCGTGCCCAGCAGCGGCGTGTAGGCCGTGACCTCTACCACGGCGGTGATATAGAACAGCGGCGCGACAGGGGCGAGCGCCGTCAGGACCTCGGCAAGCTGCGGAAATTCGTCGTATTTGAGCGAGAAGGCAAGCGGCACGGCGAACAGGAGCAGGAGGATGGCGACCGACCAGACGCGGCCGACGGTATGCATCGAGTCGAAATAGCTCTTTTTCATCTCAGCCCCTCCACTCGAAATAGGCGACGTCCTGCGGGAGCACTGCCGCGACGAGGACGGCGGCAGCCATGCCCATGAACATGGCTATCGGCATTGCAAAGGGTTCGAGACGCTTCAGTTTTTCGATTCTGGCCAGCCGG
>JAILDS010000081.1 GCA_024689165.1 Clostridia bacterium | reverse complement strand
TGTTCTTTGTTGCGAAGGTACATCACAATTATGATCCCGTAGAAGTGGCTGATGGTCGGCATATCGTATCCCTCCTGATTCCTGTCAACACCATTATAGGGGATATATCCCCTGTTTGTCAATCCTTTTTCTGGATTTTCCATAGTGGGTCATATGCTTTCACCGAATATCGATAAAAAACTATGAAATAATAAAATCGTATTGACATGCGGCTTAATGTAATATATAATTTAGTCACGAAAGAGGTGAAACTATGCAGATCGTACCAATGAGAGATTTGAAGGATACCGTTCGAATCGAGGCGCTTTGCGCGCAGGAGAACGGACCCGTCTTTGTCACAAAAAACGGCTACGGGCGTCTTGTGGTAATGGATATCGAGTATTACGAACGTACCATGCGGCAGATGCAGGAAGCTGCGGCGCTGGCGGTCGGGCTTGACGACGCCGAGAACGGAAGGCTGCGCGCCGGTGCAGACGTTTTATCGGAGATGAAGGCAAAATATGGCGGTTGATTATTCTTTCTCTTTTACCGATGCCGCCGCTGCCGATCTTGATGAAACTTTGAATTATATCAGCGGAGAACTGAGTAATCCGACAGCGGCACAGAGCTTTCTTAAGAAAATGGAGACCGCGATTTCTGCGGTCCGCACATTTCCTCTTTCGGGCAGTCCCGCCCTGAACCCGTATGTCAAACGGAACGATATCCGCAAAACAATGGTTGGGAATTACGTTATGTATTACCTGCCCGATCATTTGAAACATGAAATCGTTATCCTGCGGATCGTTTACGGACAGAGAGACCGGGATAGTATTGAGGAAAACTTATAACTGTGCAGTGGGAACATATTAAATCATATTTGCGGCACCTTCCGTAAGGGAGGCGCCGCAAAGCGGATCGTTTTTTCATTTGCCATAACCCGGTCCGTGCCGGTGCCGAGAGGCTTATCCGGAAAGTCAGCCTGCCGGGGTTTCGTTCGTCAGGAGCCTATCCACATGTTGTTCCATTTGACGCCCGAGATCTTCTCGAGGCGTTTTTTGTTTTCTTCGGTGATGGTCACCTCTCCCGTTTCGCGTTTTTCTTTTATGACGCGCTGTATCTCCTCATGGTCGGTCTTTGTCATCGTGAACCTGTGAACGAGTATGAAGGTCAGAATGCCGAAGAATATCGGGAGATAGGTGAATATGAGCCTGATGCCGAAACGGGTCGTCGGGGTCTGGAAGGCGACCTCTTTCTGCTTGACGTTGTAGCCGAACGCCTGCAGCGAGAAGCCGAGGATGCCGTTCATGAAGCTGCTTATGGTCTTTGCGATGAAGGAGCGGAAGGTCGATATCGTGCCCTCCCTGCGGCGTCCCGTAATGAGCTCGTCGACGTCGGTGATGTCCGGCTGGATGGTCGAAACGACGAAGCCGGGGCCGGAGAAGCCGAAATTATACAGCGCCGTCGCGATGAACAGGATTATCGAAGGCGTGTTCTCTCCAACGAACGCGAAAAGCACGAGCCCCGCGAGCATTATAGGCGTGAACAGCGTGCCGGAGATCCTTTTGCCGAAATAACGGTTGAGGAAGTAGTTCGCCGGGGAGCCCATGAACTCCGAGGTGCCGGCGACGATGTTGAGGGTGTTGAAGTGCCTGTACTTGTTGGCGATGCTTATCATGAAGTACTGGTCGGCGTAGGAATAGCAGCTCGAGCGCAGGGAATTGCACATCGCTATGACGAAAAACTGCCTGAAGGACCTGTTTTTGAAGACGAGATAGTATTCACGGAACATATAGCCCCAGTCCACCTTCGGGACGCGCAGCGAACGCGAGTCCGGCTCGGGACAGGTGAAGAACGAGAGGATCGGGGACCACAGGAACCACAGAGCGAGCACGATGCCGCAGAACAGATACTTTTTTCTGTCCGCGGGCGACGGGTCGGGCATGTTGAAGCCGCCCAGCATCAGGCCCATGAAGACGAAAGAGGATACCTGGCCGATCGAGTTCATCGCGTATTCGACGATCTTGTACTGCGTGCGCCTGAAGTATCGCGGCTCGATCGTCGGGAGCATCGCGTCATGCGGGATGCTCATCATGGTGTACGAGGTCGAGTAGAGCACCGCGCTGAAAAGGTACCACAGGAAAGTCGCGCCGACGTTCCCCTTGGCGGAGATGCCGAAGGAGCACCACCGCGTCACGTAGGCGATCGCGAACGGGATCGCGCCGATGAGGACGTATATCCTGTGCTTGCCCCAGCGCGTACGCGTACGGTCCGTGATGAGTCCCATGGCGACGTCGCTGACCGCGTCGATGAGACCGTTGATCATCCCGAGCGTGCCGGAGACCCTGGGTTCGAGCTCCTCGACGAAGTTGAGGAACTGCTGGTGGTACATGCCCAGAGGATATCCCGCGCCTCCGAGCGTGATGTTGGCGCACGTGTACGCCGCCATCGGTTTTATGTATTCGCCGACGCTGCCCTCTATGCCGACAGCGTCCTTGATCTTCTCAGATACCGACATGCCCGCCCCCTTTTGATACGTTTGTTTATATAATAACCGATTTCCGCCCGCCGCGCAACAAAAATCTGATAGTACCGTGTAGGGGCGACCCGCGTGGTCGCCCGAGACCCGGGGCGGGAATGTGCGTGGCGTTTTGGAACGAAGCGTGACACATATTACCGTGTAGGGGCGACCCGCGTGGTCGCCCGCAGCCCGGGGCGGGAACGGACGTGGTGTTTTGGAACGAAGCGAGGGACGTATTGTAATAACGGTATGCGCGGGTCGGTGAAACACGGCGTTTGTCCGGCGGTCGGGTACGTGTTCCGCGGCGGGAACCCCCGCGGAACATCGGGCGACCACGCGGGTCGCCCCTACGGCGTTTGCCGGGCACGTGTTACGAATAAACCGGATGATCCACGCAACTCAGTGCGGTAACGGACGTGGTGTTTTACGACGAAGCGTGACACATATTACCTTGTAGGGGCGACCCGTGTGGTCGCCCGAGACCCGGGGCGGGAATGGACGTGGCGTTTTGGAACGAAGCGCGGGACACATATTACCATGTAGGGGCGACCCGCGTGGTCGCCCGAGACCCGGGGCGGGAACGCGCGTTGTGTTTTATGGCGAAGCGCGGGATGAAAAAAACGGTGGGTTTTGGAAATGTCGGTCGGTGAAACACGGCGTTTGTCGGGCGGTCATGTATGTGTTCCGCGGCGGGAACCCCCGCGGAACATCGGGCGACCACGCGGGTCGCCCCTACGGGCGTTCGCCGGTACCGGCTATGAAAAAAAACGAATGGTCGTTGAAACACGGCGTTTGTCGGGCGGTCATGTATGTGTTCCGCGGCGGGGACCCCCGCGGAACATCGTGCGACCACGCGGGTCGCCTCTACGGGCGTTCGCCGGTACCGGTTATGAATAAACCGAATGTTCGCCAAAACACGGCGGTAAGACGGCGGTACGTTTTTTAACATAACGCGGGTCGATACACCGTGTTCCGGGCGGTCACGCGGGCGTCGGTGCATATCGCGGGCAACGAGGCTGCATAAACTGTATTAACACTTGACAAATACAGAATTCTGTGATATAATGCAGGGCGAACCGTCGGCGGGGGGGGGGTCCCGCCGCGGGATATTTTTTTGAAAGGAAGCTGAGACGAATGACGTTAAGGAAGCTCAAAACCAAGCTCAGAGAGCTCGAACAGGCGACGGAGGCTCTCGGCGCGTCCATAAAGGAGCTCGCGGGCGCGAACCTGACTGACCCGTCGCTTGCCGATACGGAAAAGCTCATAAAGCTCGTTGAAAAGCAGAAGAACAACCTCTGCGAATTCTACCGTATATGCGGCGAGCTCGGCGGAAACGGGAAAAAGGACGACAGGCTGATCGTCGAATTCGCCGACTCGGCGTCGGAAGGGTGGGCGAAATAGCCGGTGGGCCCGAACAGACTGACCATTCCCCCGCCGTCCGAAAAACAGCGGGCTTTTTTTGACGCCCGGGCGCGTTACGTCGCCTTCGGCGGGGCGCGCGGCGGCGGAAAAAGCTGGGCCGTGCGGGTGAAGGCTCTGATGCTCGCGCTCGAGTATCCGGGGATAAAGATCATGGTCGTCAGAAAGACCTATCCCGAGCTCCGGGCAAACCACATCCGGCCCATGCTCGCGCTGCTCCCGCCGGGCGCTGTCTACAGCGACCGCGAAAAGGAGATCCGCTTTGACTCCGGCTCGCTGATCATGTTCCGCTACTGCGACACCGACGCGGACGCGGACAGGTACCAGGGGACGGAGTGCGACGTCCTTTTCATCGATGAGGCGACCCAGATGAGCGAGGAGCAGTTCTCTCGGCTGAAATGCTGCGTCAGGGGTGCGAACGGCTTCCCGAAGCGGACGTACCTGACCTGCAACCCCGGCGGCAGGGGCCACGCGTGGGTAAAAAGGCTGTTCGTCGACCGGGAATTCAGAGCGGACGAGGACCCCGGCGACTACGTCTTCATCAGGTCCCTGCTTGCGGACAACGCCGCGCTGCTGCGGGACGATCCCGGGTATCTGAAACAGCTCGAGTCCCTTCCGCAGAGGCTCAGGCGAGCCTGGCTGGACGGCGACTGGAGTTCTCTCGAGGGGCAGTTCTTTTCGGAATTCCGCGACGACCCGGCGCATTACGGCGACGGGCTGTTCAGCCACGTCGTCACGCCGTTTGACGTGCCCGCGTCGTGGCAGGTCTGGCGCTCCTTCGACTTCGGCTATTCCCGGCCGTTTTCCTGCGACTGGTGGACGCTCGCGCCGGACGGCTGCTATTACCTGATCGCGCAGTATTACGGCGCTTCGGAGCCGAACGTCGGGCTCCGTCTGCCGCCGGACAGGCTGTTCGGGTCGATCCGCGAGCGCGAAAACACCGACCCCGTCCTGCGCTGGCGGCGGATCGACGGCGTTGCCGACCCGTCGATCTGGGACCGCTCGAGGGGCGAGGCCATCGTGGAGTGCGCCGACAGGCACGGGATCCATTTCGCTCCCGGGGACAACAGGCGGGTCCCGGGCTGGATGAAGTGCCGCAACCTGCTCGCCTTCGACGACGGCGGCCGCTGCCGGATCCGCTTTTTCTCCTGCTGCGCCGACGCGATAAGGACCCTGCAGACGCTTGAGTTCTCAAAAACGAACCCGGAGGACCTTGATTCCTCCGGGGAAGACCATTTCGCGGACTCTATGAGATATTTCGTCATGAGCAGGCTGTGAGTCCGAACTGTGGTAACTGTGTTGAATAAACTATACCTGAATGGGTATAATTGCAGTGTGAAACCTGTAATATATACCTTATCGGGTGTAAAAAATATGATTTTCTCTTGACAATATACCCTAAAGGGTGTATTTTATTATTGTGATATCGTCGAGAGGAGCTTTTTTGTGAACAAAATAGCGGATTTTATAAAAACCAGCCGCCGTGCCGCCGGGCTGACGCAGGAGGAATTCGCCGCGCGCTCGGGGCTCGGCCTGCGTTTTGTGCGCGAGCTGGAACAGGGCAAAGAAACCGTCCGGATGGATAAGGTCAACGTTGCGCTTGGTATGTTCGGGATGGAAGCCGTGCCGGGTAAAATCGAACGAAAGGGTGAGAAAGCATGAGTACGTTTCGTACCGCTTACGTATACGTTCGCGGCGCATTTGCCGGGACGCTGGCTGAGACGGACGAGGGCTATTCCTTTGCCTATGATCCGCAATACCTCGCCAATGAGAACGCAAGCCCGGTCTCGCTGACTATTCCGCTGTCGGCTGAGCAGTATGTTTCCAAAACGCTGTTTCCGTTTTTTGACGGATTGATCCCCGAAGGCTGGCTGTTGAACGTTGTCAGCCGCAACTGGAAGATCAGCCGGGACGACAGGTTCGGGCTGCTGCTGGTCGCGTGCAAAGACGCCATCGGCAACGTCTGCATCAGAGAGGAACGCGTATGAATTGTTTATGCTGTGGGAAACCGCTGAAAACCGACGACGGCTCCGGTTGGCACAAAAGCTGTATCAAACGTTTTTTCGGCACGTCCGTGCTGCCGGAGATCGAAATCGACAAAGAAACGCTGGAATCCATCGTTACCGAAGGCGTCGGCAAGGGTCTGACCGTTCCCGGCGTCCAGAAAAAACTGTCCCTGCATCTGTTTTCGGACGGAAAAACGCCTCGGTTGACCTTGGTAAACTTCCCGACCGGTTATATCCTGAAACCGCAGACGGAGGAATTCACCGCGCTGCCGGAATCGGAACAGCTTGTTATGCATATGGCCGACGTCTGCGGGATATCTACCGTGCCGCACGCGCTGATAGCTGAAGGCGGCAGCTATGCGTATATCACAAAACGTGTGGACCGCGTTATAGAGAAAAGCGCCGTTTCCATGCTTGCAATGGAAGATTTCTGCCAGCTTGATCTGCGTCTGACCGCGGATAAGTATAAAGGCTCCTATGAGCGGTGCGCGAAGATCATCGAACGGTATTCCTCGCGCAAGGCGTTTGATCTGGCGGAGTTTTTCGCGCGCCTTGTGTTCTGCTTTTTGACCGGAAACTCCGATATGCACCTCAAAAACTTTTCACTGATCGAAACAGCGGAAAACAGCGGGGAGTATATCCTTTCGCCCGCGTACGATCTGTTGCCCGTCAACGTGATAATGCCGGAGGACAGGGAGCAATTCGCCCTCACGATGAACGGAAAAAAAACAAATCTGCGCAGAGGCGACTTTCTGAAATTCGCCGACGCCTGCGGCATCTCCCGCGCCGCCGCGGAAAAAATGATAGCCCGGCTGCTTGCGAAAGAACAAATATTACTCGACTTGTGCGACGCTTCATTGCTTCCCGACGAAATGAAACTCGTATTCCGGGAACTCGTCACAGACAGAAGCAAAACTCTTTGCGGAGAATAAAGAAAGCAAAAACGATGCCGCCCCGTTCTCGGAGCGGCGTTGTTTTTGCGGCAGGGGAGCCGCTCAGAGCTTGACGATGAGCACGGTTATGTCGGCGGGATTGACGCCCGATATACGCGCCGCCTGGCCGATGGAGCGCGGGCGGACCTTGTTGAGCTTTTCGGCGGCCTCCGAGCGCAGGCCCTCGATCTTCGTGAAGTCCGTGCCCTCCG
>JAILDS010000052.1 GCA_024689165.1 Clostridia bacterium | reverse complement strand
TATTTCACCTCCGGCACGACCGGTATGCCCAAGCTCGTCCAGCACAATTTTGCCCACCCTCTGGGCCACATAGTCACCGCGAAATATTGGCAGCACGTTGAGGAGAACATGCTGCACATGAGCGTGTCCGACTCCGGCTGGGCCAAGTTCGGCTGGGGCAAGATCTACGGGCAGTGGATCTGCGGCGCGACGATATTCTGTTACGACATGATGGGCAAATTCAACCCCGACAACCTTCTTTCGAAGGTGGCAAAATACAAGGTCACGACCTTCTGCGCGCCGCCGACGATGTACCGTTTCATGCTGCAGGAGGATCTGTCGAAATACGACCTGTCCGCCATACACCACTGCGCGACCGCCGGCGAGCCGCTGAATCCCGAGGTCGTGAAAAAGTGGAAGGAGCTTACCGGGCACCAGATCTACGAGGGCTTCGGGCAGACCGAGGGGCCCGTGCTCATGGCGAACTTCGGTTCCGAGTGGTTCGAGCCGATCTCCGGTTCCACCGGCAAGCCCAACCCGCTGTTCGACATCCGGCTCATCAACTCTGCCGGAGAGGTCTGTGAGGACGGCGAGGAAGGCTCGCTGACCATAATGGACGTAAAGCATCATCCGCCGGTGGGTCTTTTCACGGGTTATTACAAGGACCCCGAAATGACCGAAGAGAAGCTCGGCGGCATCGGTTACAACACCGGCGACGTGCTCTGGCGCGACTCGGACGGCTATTACCGTTTCGTCGGCAGGAACGACGACGTTATCAAATGCTCCGGCTACCGCATCGGGCCCTTTGAGGTCGAGTCCGCTCTTGTTGCTCACGACGCGGTCGTCGAATGCGCCATTACCGGCGCGCCGGACCCCATCCGCGGCCAGGTCGTCAAGGCGACCGTCGTTCTCGCGAGGGGCTGGGAGCCCTCCGAAGCGCTTACGAAGGAGCTTCAGAACCACGTCAAAAAGCTTACCGCGCCTTACAAATACCCGAGGATAATCGAATACGTCGACGAACTGCCCAAGACCGTCGGAGGCAAGATAAAACGCGCCGAGATCAGAAAAGCCGACGAGGAAAGGTCGGTGGGCGCCGGGCAGTGACCCGCGATCGGATGAAAATGAAAGTACCTCACGAAGAAGAATATACCGCGCTGATAAAAAGCAGGCTCGACGAGCGCAGGTTTTACCACTCGCTGTGCGTGGCGGATTCGAGCGAGGAGCTTGCCCTGAGATACGGAGCCGACCCCGTAAAGGCGAGGACCGCCGGGCTGCTGCACGACCTGTTCAAGAACGCCGGACGGGACGAGGTCTTCGGGCTTTTCGACAGGTATTCGTTCAGGCCGGATGAGATCACCGTCTCTCAGAAAAAGCTGTGGCACGCCTGCGCCGGCGCTCTGTACATCGGATATGTTCTCGGGCTCGATGAGGACGTCGTAAACGCCGTACGCTATCATACCACAGGCAGGGCGGGCATGAGCCTGCTCGAAAAGGTCGTTTTCATCGCGGATTTCATCAGCGCCGACAGGGATTACCCCGGCGTCGAGCGCGTGCGCGAAAAGGCGGAGCGCAGTCTTGAAGAAGCCATGACGGAAGGGCTTCAATTCACCATTACGGAGCTTTGCGGCGAGCTGAAGCCCGTCCACCCGGACTCGGTCGCCTGCTATAACGAACTCGTAAACGGAGGAAATAATGGAAAAGCTTGAGCTTATCATCAAAACTCTCGACAAGAAAAAAGGGACCGATATCGACTGCCTCAAGGTCGACGACCTGACGATACTTGCCGACTACTTCGTCATCTGCACCGGCACGTCGAACACCCACGTCAAGTCGCTTTCCGACGAGCTGGAGTACGTTCTCGGGCAGAACGGGTTCGAGCCGATATCCGTCACGGGCAAAGCCTCCGGCTGGATCCTGCTCGACTACGGCGACGTCATCGTCGACGTTTTCACCGCCGACCAGCGCGAGCACTATGCCCTTGAAAGGCTTTGGGCGGACGCGAAGCAGGTGGATATCTCGGGCATGCTCGAAACAAACGATTGATAGTTGATAGCATAGTCGTTTTGCTTGACATTGTAAATCATTAATGTTATATTATTGTCATAATATCATAGTATTGGAGATGATCATATGGCAACCGCTCCCACACAGGTCAGGATTGACGCGGACGTTAAGTCTGCCGCAACAGAGCTCTTCAACAGTCTTGGGCTCGATATGTCCGGCGCTGTAAACCTTTTCCTTCACCAGTGCATCCTTCGCGGAGGACTTCCATTTGCCGTAGAACTGCCCGGATACTCGAAAAAAACGCTGGAAGCGATGACAGAGGCAAAACGTATTTCCGCAGACCCATCCGTAAAAAGCTTCACTGATATCGACGAACTCAGGGCCGCTCTGCTTGAATGATGTACAGCGTAAAATTTACCTCGGCATTCAAAAAAAGCTACAAGCTGATGAAAAAACGCGGGCTTGATCTATCCGAGCTTGACTGTGTCGTTGATTTGCTCAGACAAGGCGTCGAGCTCGACAAAAAATACCGCGATCATGCTCTGACAGGCAGTTTTTCCGGGTTCAGAGAGTGCCATATCCGCCCGGATTGGCTCCTTATATATCTCATTGAAAATGACGTGCTGACGCTTACACTTGTAGATACAGGCTCGCATGCCGATCTTTTCCAAAGGTGATATTTCGGGATTTATCGACAACGCAGACCGGTGATCCCGGATATGCAGCTCAATTTCCGTACAGGGTTCGGCTGCGCTGAGCGCAGCTTGTGACCGTCGGCTTGGTTGAAGGTCGATATGATGTTGAAAAAGGCTGCCATCCGTGCGTCAAACAAAGGAGGGATAAACTTGAACAGGGATCAGATAGCTTCGGCGGTAAAAAAAGCCGCCGAAATATACCCTATAAAAAAAGTTATCCTGTTCGGCTCCCAGGCAAGAGGTGCGGCGACCGAAAAAAGCGACGTCGATCTTATAATCGAATTCAGCAGTCCCGTAACACTTATCACAATATCAAAGGTTCAACTGTTCCTCGAAGATCAGCTGAAAAAAGACGTGGATGTTATCCACGGGCCTATACGTCCTACCGATCTTCTGGAGATCGACAAGGAGATAGAGATCTATGCAGCATAGAGACCGCATCATCTTTAATTTAAATAATACATTCGTGATCGATTTTCCGCCGTTCAGGGAACAACTGACTTTGATCCTGAATAATCCCGAGAGGTGACATATATGAGAGAGTACAATTTTGCCGAAGCAGAGAAAAAATGGCAGGAGATCTGGGGGGAAACGGGCGTTTTTCACGCGGAAAACGGCAGCGACAAGCCCAAGTACTACTGCCTTGTCGAGTTTCCGTACCCGTCCGGCAACGGGCTGCACGTGGGGCACCCGCGCTCCTACACCGCGCTCGACATCGTAGCCCGAAAGAAAAGGCTGCAGGGCTATAACGTCCTTTACCCGATGGGCTGGGACGCGTTCGGCCTGCCGACGGAGAACTTCGCCATAAAGAACCACATCCACCCGGAGCTCGTCACGAAGAAAAACGTGGCGCGCTTCAAATCACAGCTTCAGTCGATAGGCTTTTCCTTCGACTGGAGCCGCGAGGTCAACACCACCGACCCCGGATATTACAAGTGGACGCAGTGGATCTTCCTGCAGCTCTACAAAAAGGGCCTTGCCTATAAGAAAGAAATGCCCGTCAACTGGTGCACCTCCTGCAAGTGCGTGCTTGCTAACGAGGAGGTCGTCGACGGCGTCTGCGAGCGCTGCGGCAGCCAGGTCATCCGCAAGGTCAAGAGCCAGTGGATGCTGAAGATCACGGAGTACGCCGACAGGCTGGTAGACGATCTGGATTCGGTCGATTATATCGAGCGCGTCAAGACGCAGCAGCGCAACTGGATAGGCCGTTCCTACGGCGCGGAGGTCGATTTCTCCACGTCCGCGGGCGATAAGCTGACCGTCTATACCACGCGCGCGGACACGCTGTTCGGCGTGACCTACATGGTCCTGTCGCCCGAGCACGCGTATATAGACAAGTGGCTCGCTTCCGGCGCGATCGGAAACGCCGGCGACGTCGCCGCCTACCGCGCCGAGGCCGCCAAAAAGAGCGATTTCGAGCGCACGGAGCTCAATAAGGACAAGACCGGCGTGAGGCTCGACGGCGTGACGGCGATAAACCCCGCAAACGGCGTCGCCGTGCCGATATTCATCTCCGACTACGTGCTGACCTCCTACGGCACCGGCGCGGTAATGGGCGTGCCCGCTCACGACTCGAGGGACTGGGATTTCGCTAAGAAATTCGGACTCGACATTATAGAGGTCGTCTCCGGTTCCGACGTTCCCGTGACGGAAAAGTGCTACACCGACGTCGCCGACGGCATACTCGTCAACTCCGACTTCCTCAACGGGCTCAACGTCGCCGACGCAAAGGAAAAGATCGCCTCCTGGCTGTCCGAAAAAGGCCTCGGCAGGAGAAAGACGAATTTCAAGCTCCGCGACTGGGTGTTCTCGCGCCAGAGGTACTGGGGCGAGCCGATACCCATGGTCAGATGCGAAAAATGCGGCTGGGTCCCGCTCGACGAGAGCGAGCTGCCGCTGAAGCTGCCGATGGTCGACTCCTACGAGCCGACAGACAACGGCGAAAGTCCGCTCGCGAAGCTCACCGACTGGGTGAACACGACCTGCCCCTGCTGCGGCGGAGCGGCTCAGAGAGAGACGGACACCATGCCCCAGTGGGCGGGTTCCTCATGGTATTTCCTGCGCTACTGCGACCCGCACAACTCCGACGCCCTCGCTTCAAAGGAAGCCCTTGAATACTGGACGCCCGTCGACTGGTACAACGGCGGCATGGAGCACACTACGCTCCACCTGCTCTACTCCCGTTTCTGGCACAAGTTCCTCTACGACATCGGCGTCGTTCCCACGAGCGAGCCCTACGCCAAGCGCACGTCCCACGGCATGATACTCGGCGAGGACGGCGAGAAGATGAGCAAATCCCGCGGCAATGTCGTCAACCCGGACGACGTGGTCGCGCAGTACGGCGCGGATACGCTGAGGCTCTACGAGATGTTCATCGGCGACTTCGAGAAGACCGCACCGTGGTCGACGAGCTCCATAAAGGGCTGCAAGCGCTTCACCGAGCGTTACTGGGCTCTGGGCGACATGCTCTGCGACGGCGGGGTCAGGCCTGAGATGGAGGGCAAATTCCACAGGACGATAAAAAAGGTCACTTCAGACATCGACTCGCTCAAGGCAAACACCGCCATAGCCGCTCTGATGAGCCTGCTCAACGATATTTACGCTTCGGGCAAGGTCACCCGCGAGGAGCTTAAGATATTCACGCTGCTGCTCAACCCCTTCGCCCCGCACGTCACGGAGGAGCTCTACGAGGAGTGCGGCTTCGGCAAAGGCATTTCCTATGACAAATGGCCCGAGTACGACGAGAGCAAGTGCGCCGAGAGCACCGTCGAGATAGCCGTTCAGGTCAACGGCAAGATCAAGGCGAGGCTCGACGTCGCCGCCGATATCGACGAGGCAGGCGCGCTCGCCGCCGCAAAAGCGGACGGTGCCGTCGCCGCCGCCATCGAGGGCAAAACGATAGTCAAGGAGCTCTACGTCAAGGGCAGGCTCGTCAATATAGTCGTCAGATGACGCTCGAAGTCGGCGGTATCCCCGTAAACTATACGTTTTACGGGGAGCCTGATCCGGGCAGGACGGCTGCGGTCGTCCTTGAGGGCTGGAACACCTCGATCCCGGTCTATGATTTCCCCGCGAAGGCGCTTGCGGAAAAATACCCGACGGTCGTTTTCGACCTGCCGGGCTTTGGTCTTACGCCCGAGCCGCCCGAGGCCTGGACGACGGAACAGTACGCAGATTTCGTGTCGGAATTCATAGCAGCTCTCGGGCTGAAAAAGGTTGCGCTGTGGGGGCACAGCTTCGGCGGCAAGCTCGCCATAAGGCTCGGCGCGAAGAATGACCCGCGCTTCGACGTTGAGAAGATAATCCTCAACGACGCTGCGGGGATAGTTTCCGAAAAGACGCTCAAACAGAAGTACCGCGCGAAAAAATACAAGGTCCTTCGCCGCCTGTTCGAAACAAAGTTTTTCAGATACTTCTACCCGGAGGCGCTCGGAGAGCTTCGCGCCCGTTTCGGCTCCGCGGACTACAACAGCGCGACGCCCCTGATGCGGCAGGTGCTCGTAAAGCACGTCAACGAGGACGTGCGCGATCTGCTGCCGGGCGTTACCGCGCCGACGCTGCTCATTTGGGGCGAGAACGACACCGCCACGCCCCTTGCCAACGCGAAGATCATGGAGTCTCTGCTGCCGGACGGCGGCCTCGCCGTTATCCCCGGCGCGGGTCACTACGCTTTTCTGGATGATCCGGAGCTGTACAGGGCGATCCTCGGGGCGTT
>JAILDS010000029.1 GCA_024689165.1 Clostridia bacterium | reverse complement strand
TGGACAGCCTCGTAGATCGGCTTGAGCCTTGCGTCGCGTACGCGCTTGTCGTCGGTGTCGAGAGCCGCGCGTACGTCTTCGATGGCGAAGGAGCGGATAGCATCGAGCATCTCGGGAGCGGGATCGTTGGACGGGAAGTCGATCTTTTCCCTGCCGACCTCGGCGACGATGCTCTTTATGAACTCGATGAGCTTTTTGTTCTCTTCATGAGCGAGCATGATGGCGTCGAACATCGTGTCGTTGTCGACCTCGTTCGCGCCGGCCTCGATCATGGCGACGAGCTCCGAGGTGGAGGCGACGGTCAGGGCGAGGTCGCTCTTTTCGCGCTGCTCCTCGGTGGGGTTGACGACGAACTTGCCGTCGACAAGGCCGATGGAAACGCCGGCGATAGGGCCGTCCCACGGGATGGACGAAATGGCGATGGCTATGGACACGCCTATCATCGCGGTGATGTCGGGCTGGCAGTCCGGGTCGACGGACATGACAGTGGCGACGACGCCGACGTCGTTGCGCATGTCCTTGGGGAACAGCGGCCTGATCGGGCGGTCGATAACGCGGGAGGCGAGGGTCGCCTTCTCGCTGGCCCTGCCCTCGCGGCGCTGGAAGGAGCCGGGGATCTTTCCGACTGAATAGAGCTTTTCCTCATAGTCGACGGAGAGCGGGAAGAAATCCACGCCCTCGCGAGGCTTCTCGCTCATGGTGGCGGTGCAGAGCACGTCGGTCTCGCCGTAGCGGATAAGGCAGGATCCGCCCGCAAGCTGCGCCATTTTGCCGGTCTCTACGACAAGCGGGCGGCCCGCGAGCTCGGTTTCAAACTTTTTGAAGCTTTCGAACATCAATGTACCTCTTTCCGCGGTTCGGAGCTTTAACCATGAACAAAACGTCCCGAATCGAACTGTCCCCGGACAAAAACGCGGGCGTCAGAACGCCCGGCGCCCGGACCGGGGCGCTTTGTTCACCGCTAAAACCCTTCGCCGCTTTTTTTGATGCGGAATCATGAATCCGGAATCCGGAAACGAGGCAACGGACTCAGTCCGCGCCGGGAACCGCCGCCGAAGTCCGGCAGGACGTTCCCGGCCGCCGCAGAGCGGCGCCTTCGATCCCGGATCCCGCATTCCGGATCCCTTTTGTTGACTTACCTTCTCAGACCGAGCTTTTCGACGATAGCGCGGTATCTCTCGATATCGACCCTCTGGAGATAACCAAGCAGGTTGCGCCTGCGGCCGACCATCATGTACAGTCCTCTGCGGGAATGATGGTCCTTCGGGTTGGCTTTAAGGTGCTCGGTAAGGTCCGCGATCCTTTTGGTAAGGACGGCTATCTGGACCTCGGGAGAACCCGTGTCGCCCTCGTGAGCGGCGTACTTCGCCATGATCTCGGTTTTTTCGGCTTGAGTCATTTTTTTCACCTCTTGTTGAATTCCGTATCACCCGGCAGCGGCTGAGGTGAACGGGCGCGTCGGCGCCCACGAACGCCTGCAACCGAGTGATCGGTCTTCGCATAATAACATATTCAACAAAAACTTGCAAGAGTTTTTTCCGAAAAAGACCGAAACGCCGCGGCAGGACGCGGCTTGACAAATCCCGTTTTTCGCGGTATCATCAAAAGGTAATACAAGAAAAAACAGAGGTGAAACAAATGAAAAAAACCGTCTGTATCATTCTCACGCTATGCCTGCTGTTCGCCGCGGCTCCTGCGGCGATGGCTTCGGGCGACGTGACCGTAGACTCGTCGTGGTCCGTGCTCGTCCCGGAATCCCCCACAAGCTATGAAAGCTTCGCCGCCGAAAAGCTCGCGTCCTGCCTGAGCGAGATATTCGACGCACAGATCTCCCTGACGACCTCCGCGCAGGGCAGCTTTATAGCCATAGGCTCCGCCTCGGGGACCGACGTCTCCGGCGTCGCCGACAACGGTTACAGGATCGAGGTCATCAACGGCTGCGTGCATATCAACGGCACGGCGCAGCGCGGACTGCAGGCAGGCGTATACCGTTTCCTTGAGCAGTTCTGCTCCCGCAAGGTCTACACCTCCGCGATAACGGTCATGCCGAAGGCGCAGAGCATAGCCGTTCCGGCCGGTACGGACATTGTTTACGAGCCATTCTTCGAGAGCACGGACACCGACTGGCGCAGTCCTCACAACACGGAATACGCAATGGCGAACGGCCTGACGAACGGCGCGAACAGGTATATCCCGGCTGAAATGGGCGGCTCCGTCAATTATCTCGGCGGCTTCTGCCATACTATCGGCGGCCTTTGCGAAACAGCGAGCTACAAGGATTCGCACCCCGAATATCTTGCCCTCCACGATGGAGAGAGAACGGTCGACCAGCCCTGCCTGACGAACCCCGACGTTCTGGCCATCGCCACCGCGAACGTCCTTGCGATCCTGCGCGACAGGCACGACCCGAACGCCTCGCTCCAGATCGTTTCCGTTACGCAGAACGACAACCAGAATTACTGCGAGTGCGAAAACTGCGCCGCGTTTGAGGCTGCCCACGGCGGCAGGCATTCCGCGACGATGGTGAATTTCGTCAATCAGATCGCCGACGCGGTGGCCGAAGCAGGTTATGACAACGTCGCCGTGGACACCTTCGCCTATCAGTACACCCAGGCTGCGCCGCAAAACATCAAGCCGCGCGACAACGTGATAATCCGCATCTGCTCCATCGACTGCTGCCAGGCCCACGCCTTCGACGCGGACTGCAACAAGGAATACCTCAGGGACCTTGAAGACTGGTCGAAGATCTGCGGGAGGATCTACACCTGGGATTACGCGACCCACTTCCTGCATCCCTGCAACGTCTTCCCCGATTTCGGCAGGATACAGAAGAACATACAGATCCTTTATGAACACAACGTCAAGGGCGTTTTCGTCGAGGGCAACTACTTCATCGACTCGTGCGACACGGAATTCGGCGAGCTTCGCGCCTATATGATCGCGAAATGCCTTCAGGACCCGTACTGCGACCTTGACAGCGAGATAGACGGCTTCCTCGACGCGTACTACGGCCCCGGCGGAAAATACGTCCGCAAGGTCCTTGACATATACACGAAGCAGTCGGGCAGCTACGACGGCCATATGAACATCTGGTACGGCTCATGGTCGTGCATGAGACCCATATCTTCTCTTACCGCCGCGCTCATAAACCACTACTGGAAGACCGCCGAAGAGCTTGCCGAGACCGACCAGCAGCTTGCGAACCTTGAAAGGAGCGAGCTTTCATGGCGCTGGTGGAAGGCCAACGCAGGCAAAAGCGAGTTCTCGTTCTTCTCATGGAACCGCGCCGACGAATGCGAAAAGCTGTTCGACGATCTGCGCGCACACGGGGTCACGCTTCTTCAGGAATTCACCTATGAAAACCTCGACGAGATAGCTCCCGACGTCATCCGCTACGCCGTGCCGGACAGATGGCACGTCGGCGCGGAAGAAAACGAGAGCGTCGCGGAAATGATCAAGATCAACAAGCTCGCCGAGCGCTTCCCGCCACTCTTCGGTCTCGTCGCGTGGATATACAACATGACGCGGTCATAAACCTGCGCCAGAAGCTGTTTTCTTCCGTAATATAAATGTATCAAATAGGAGGATCGGAATGAAAAAATATATCTCGTTCGCGTGCGTTTTTGTTCTGCTGATCGTTTCCTGCGCAGCCGTGTTCATGAGCGGCGCGTCAGTTTACACGCTCGGCGACGTCGACCTCAGCGGAGACGTCTCGCCTGCGGACGCAAGGCTCATACTGCGCTATACCGTAGGGCTTGAAAACGTCTTCAACGATACCTCTATGGAGCTTGCGGACGTTGACCGCGACGGCTTCATTACCCCCGCGGACGCGAGATGCGCCCTGCGCACGGCCGTATCGCTTGAAGAGCCGGTCACGATAAACGTTGACGAAGGCGCCGGAAGCACCGTTTCAGAGCCCGAGCCCGACACTACCGCGGAGCCGGTACCGGACACTACAGCGGAACCCGTTCCGGACACCACTGCAGAGCCCGATACCACGGCAGAGCCCGTGCCGGACACCACCGCAGAACCCGTACCCGATACTACCGCCGACCCCGTGCCCGACACTACCGCGGAACCCGTACCGGACACTACCGCGGAGCCCGTGCCCGACACTACCGCGGAGCCCGTGCCCGACACCACGGCGGAACCCGTACCGGACACCACCGCAGAGCCCGTACCCGACACTACCGCGGAGCCCGTTCCGGACACCACTGCGGAGCCGGTACCCGACACTTCCGCGGAGCCTGAGCCCGACACTACTGCGGAACCCGTGCCGGACACCACCGCTGAACCGGAGCCCGACACTTCTGCGGCTCTGCCGGAAATAAACGTCAGAAAAGCCGCCTGGACGGACGTCGAATGGGAGGACTGGAGCGGTCCGTATTTCACTCTCCGCATCCCCAAGGGCTGGGAAGTGGAATGGCAGGGGAACGCCCAGAGCCTCGAGTGGAAAGCGACCACCGCGGACGGAACTGCGGGCGTATACAACATCGATCACGCTTACGCGGCTAAGGACCCGACCATGGTGCAGACCCTCGGCGTGTATTATGCCCTGACCGACGGTACGGTCCAGGAGTACTTCGAGACCCTCTACTCCGAGACCACGGAGCGTTTCACCGTAGAGAATTCGTGCGTACCCTCGAACAAGGACCTGCTGCAGTCGTACCGCCCCACCGACCCGATACGCGATTATCAGGCCCTTTACGCGACCTTCACCGAGGACGGCAAGGAAGGAGAGGGCATTTATTCCGCGGTCATCATGGAGTCTCCCGACGTATACGATTACTACGGCCTTCACAACTACGGCATGTGGGAAATCAACTGCACCTTCACGCAGTGGGCGCCTCTCGGCGAACTCGTGGGCTGGGATCCGATCATGTCGCAGATCTTCGCGTCCTTCGCTTATACCGATTATTATATCCAGGAGTGGCGCTCCTATCTGAGCAGCTCTTCCACGCCGGATTCCTCGACGATCAACGACACCGACCCCATCCTTCAGGCTTTTGAGGAAAGGGACCACGACGACACCATCATCCAGGAAAAACGCTCCGACATGCTTGGCGAATACGAGCGCGTGTACGACACGGAAACAGGCGAGATCTACCGCGCGTACGACGGCTTCCTTGACGACATCGGCACCGAACAGACCCGCTACACCCCGATAACCGACGACCAGTACACCGAGGGCTTCGTGGGCTGGATAGACAGAGACTGACAAGCCGCATCGCGTTTCCGGCTCCGCGCCGCCGATCATGCAGGACGCGTCCATGCATCAACAAACCCCCGCCGCACGGCGGGGGTTATTGATGTGATTTTTTACTGAGCCGAACCCGGACCGTATCCGATCAGTTTCGTATTCCCAGCAGCTCAAGCAGTTTCCGGAAGAATTCTTTGAGCTTACTGAAAAGTCTTTGCAGCAGGCTTTCCGATGCCGGGTCGCCTTCGTCGCCCGTATCGTCGGGCCCGTCGTCGGTCTCCTCCTGCGGGAAGCTGACAGTAACCGTTACCGTCACGGGCTCCTCAGGTGCGTAGCCGTTTTCGTACTCCGCCTGAAGCGTGTAGGCGTACTCCCCTTCCGCTT
>JAILDS010000028.1 GCA_024689165.1 Clostridia bacterium | reverse complement strand
TGCGTCGGCAGAATCCCCGGTATGAGACGCCGTACCTGCGGGCCGGCTTCCGAAAAAGCCGAAATACGCCGCGAGTATGTTGGCGTGCCTACGGTAATAGCGTTTTCCGACGTTGGCGGGCATATAGTTATTCAGCAGCTCTTCCGGCGTCGGCGTATTGAGTCCTTCGAAAAAGAGCCCTCTTTCGGCGTCCCACAGGTTTGAAAGACACGCTTCCCGCAGCGCCGCGCTTTTTTCGAAGCATCCGCGGGCAGAAGCCTCGTCGCCGAGCTCGCGGTATATCTTTTCCGCCGTCCGCAGCGCTCCGAAATAAAACATGCACAGGCAGGTTTGCCCGAGAGCCTTCGGCGGATGGTGCAGGTTTATGCCGTCCGGGTCGAGCCAGTCAACGAACATATAGTCGGGCGGCGTTTCGATGAGCCCGTTTTCGCCGAGATAGCCGTCGAAACGGGCAAGCAGCCTGTCCAGCGCGCCGCGGCAGTCGGACAGCAGCCGTCTTTCGCCGGTTAGCATGTAAACGTCCCACAGCATCAGCGCCCAGATAAGGCTGTACGACGTGTGGAAGATCCGCCCGTCGTGGCGGTTTAGGCGCAGCGCGGTGCGGCGCACGTCAAAGGCCGCAAGTCTCATGTCGCCGTAGGTGAACGCCGTCATGAGCGTTTCGATATAATAGTCGCCCGTACACGCAAGCGGCTCGCAGTGCTTCGGGCTGTCGAGGTGTATGCTCTGGCGGCAGTATTTCAGAGAATGCGCGCAGACGTCGAGCACGAGGTCCAGCTCCGCATCGGACGTGACCGTCATTGCGCGGTACGGCGTCGGGTAGCTCGAAGCGAGGAGTTCTGCAGAGACGGACGTGTCGCCCGGCGTCGGTTTTTCGAGCTCTATCCGGACGCCGCCGACGGCGTGCAGTTCCATGCCGTGATACTCGCCCGGCCCGGTAAAATCGAGGTCGTACGCGAAATCGCTCCCGCCCGGGAGCTCGTACCCTGTCAGTTTTACCCTCGCCGGCGCGCCGGAAACGCGCACGCTCACATAGCAGGCATACACTTTATCAAGCTCGGTCTCCCTCGAGCTCTTACCGGCGCCATGTTCGGTGAATCCGAGTCCTTCGACCGGCAGAGGGGATACCTCGCACGGGGGTATCGGCGCGGCGATCGTTTCAACAGGGCCGGTAGACAGAGATGGAGCTTCAAATTCTCCGGGGGCAACGTTCCCGTCATAGCTGTACGGCGCCGTGTACGCGCCGAGCAGACGGCCCCGCCACGAGCCGTCGGTTTCGATCGCCTCGCTGCCGCCGTCCTCGAAAAAGACCGTCCCCCGCAGGAAAAAGCCCCCTTCGCCGCGAGAATACTCGCAGATGCGCACAGAGCCCATACGGACGAGAGCGCGCAGCTCGAAAGGCGCGGCGGGCTCCTCCGGCGCGAAGGAGCACCGTGTCGAATAGAATTCCGGCGGGCGCTCGTCGTTAAAAAGGAAATCCCCGCCGACCCATACGGGCCCGCGGAGGATCTGCCTGTTTTTTTCAAATAGTATAAAGGCCGTGTCGCCGCTGGCCTCGATCTCGACGGAGCTTATCGCCCTGCCGCCGAAATCGCAGACCCGGCGGAACTCACATACGGTGTAGTTCGTTTCGCCGTCGGGCAGCATACAGCTGTATTTCGTCGACTGCCTGCCGGGGTATACGCCCGGCGGCAGCCACAGCCAATCAGCCATTCACTTCAACGAACACGCCCTCTTCGTTTTCGAGGGTAAGATCAAGTTTGGAACCTGAGACCGTGCTCACGCCGCCCTTGCGGTAGACGGTCAGGGAGGACGCGCCGGAGAATTCGACGGTGACCTGCGCGGTCTTCCCGGTCTGCGGCTCGTACATATTCGTTATGACGTAGGCGTTCCCGTCGCCCTCGGTTTTGTCGAAGCAGCCTACGAGCACGGGGGCGGAGGTCCTGACGGAGGGCTTCTTCGCCTCGCACTTCGTCAGCGGCAGCAGGCAGCCTGCGGCGTCCTTGTTGAGCCTGTTGACGATGAACGTGCCGGTGTTCTCATATTCGCCGTAAACGTCGGCGAAGGCCGCGAGCTCGGCGTTGGCGTCCTTGACCGCGTAGTAGGTGTCGGTCCTCTCTCCGGCGGAGTCGATCATGTGTGAATCGGCGTCCCACCAGCCGGTATAGAAGCAGGCGTAGATTATCGCCTTCGCGCCGAACGCCAGTGAGACGTAGTTCTGCCAGCGCTGGTCCCCGACGGTGTCGCAGTAACGCTGGCCGCCGTTGTCGTCGACGTAGTTGCCCGCCGCCTGGGTGATGACCCAGAGGTCGCGGTTGGTCTTGCGGCACGCCTCGGCGAGGATGTCGAGGTTCCTGAGCCACTTGTCCCAGGTCGAGAGGGTGCGCGCGTCGTCATGCGCCATGTTGAGCGGGTAGATGTCGACGCTTATCACGTCGGAGTCGAACCTGTTGATGTAGTCCGACACGTGCATCCTGTAGCTGACGGCGGAGGAGTTGAAGGAGTCGAAGGGCACGCCGGGGTTTCCGGGAGGCTCTATCGCGGGGTATTCGCCGAGCTGATCGTCGCTGGCGTACATCGGGAAAAGATTCACGACGGGGAGCCTTTTGGGGTTCTGCTCGTACTGCGCGGCAACGGCGGCGGCAAGGTCGTCGAAATCGGCCGCGTTGGGCTCGTCACGCAGGTCGATGCCCCAGACGGCGTCGGAATCTACTGTCCTGTAGTATTCGCTGTTGGGGGCGAATATGCCCATGCCGAGCTCCTGAAGGCGTGCAAAGTCATCTTCTGTGAGGTTCTGGCCCCACGACCCGATAAAGAAATCTATGCCGGCGTCGTCAAGATAGCCGAGCAGCGTGTCGAACCTGCCGTCCTTCGGGAAGCAGTACACACCGGTGAGAAGCCTGTCGGCGTCGTAAACGTGCTCGCGCTCGGCGGCGATTATGGGCTCGCCCTCCGTCGCGCCGATAACGGACATGGCGTAGGGTGAGAATATCATTATCAGCGCCGTGAGAAAAGCAATGATCTTAGTGAACATCCTTATTTCTTCCCTTTCTTATTCTTCGAAAGAACGTATGAGACGGCGAACGCGCCGATGCCGATAACAAGCACCGCCAGAGCTATGATGAGCGTCATCTTCTCGCCGGTCTTCGGTACCGTCGGGGTAGACGTGCGTGCGGTCGAACGGACGCCGGTCGTCGTGACGGCGGACGTCGGGCGTACGCGGGTCGTGCTTTCCGCGGCGGTCGGGACGGTCTCGGAATCCTTGTCGGATGCGGCTGTCGTCTCGGGAGAAGCCGTCGTTTCGGGAGCGGCGGTCGCAGCGGGGGCGGCGGTCGTGACGGCGGGCTCGGTCCCGGCGGGCTCCGCGCTCTCCTCCTCGCTCGGCTCCTCGCTCGGTTCCTCGGCGTCGGTGACGGGTTCGGCAACGTCGATGAGTATCATCGTGTCCGGCGCGAAGCGCAGAACGGTCGGGCAGCCGTTTTCGGCCTTTCTTTCGACCTGTATCGGATATTGAGCGAACGCGATATCGTCGGGGAGCTCCGCGGCGCCGTTCTCATCGGTCGTGAGCGTATAGTCGCCGAGGTACACCGTCATGCCTGCGACGGGGTTCTCAACGACGGTGGTGGTGCCGTCGTCGTTCCAGATCGTGTCAGCGCTCGTAAAAATAAGCTCTTCGCCGTCCTGACGGACTTCGGGCTTCTGGAAGCCGGCGCCGAACGGGTCGGCGTAGTAGAATATGATCTCGTCGCCGTCGGCAACCGGAGTGTCGGTAACGCCCGTCATGACCTCTTCGCCGTTGACGAGGTACATCCAGCCGTCCCAGCCGCCGTACACCGGCGCGGCGACGTCGTTGATCTGCGAAACGTATCCGACGTCGAGCCCGACAAATGAAATGGTATCGTCCGCCGCGTCAAGCTCTGCAAGGGCTTTGGCTACGGTACCAGATCCTGCGGTGAAGTGTTCACAGTACATACATCCGTCTATGCCCTCCACGCGGAGAAGCAGCGTGACTTTGTCCGCCGAGAACGCCAGCGCGCCGAAAGCAAAAACAAGTATGGCGCACAGCGCGAGCGCGGCGGTTTTGCGAATCGTTTTCATTACAAACGCCTCCTGCATAAAATCGCGCACATTATAATGCCGATGAGGCGCGTTGTCAAGCGCGGCGGGCTCCGTTTTCAGCGCCGGATGAGACAAATTCCTTTTTTCGGTTTTTTTGTGTTGTAGTTTTGCAAAAAATATGATAAGATATAAAATAGATTAATGTTCGGAGGTCGATATGTTGAACGTGAAAGCATTTATAGCTGCCGCCGCCGCGGCAAGCGCCGCTGCCGGAGCCGCCGCTGCGGTGAAGGATAAAAAATTCTGCCCGCTCTGCGCCGTCAAAAAACTGACGGGCGCTCTGAAGGTCCACCCTCTCGAGACCGACCTGTACTCCAACGGCACCGCACTGACCCCGCCGATGGGCTGGTCGAGCTGGAACCTGTTCCGCAACCACATCAACGAGGTCCTTATTTATGAGATCGCCGAAGCGATGAAGAACAGCGGCCTTGCCGACTGCGGTTATAAATACGTTAACCTCGACGACTGCTGGCAGTCCTCCGTCAGAGATAAGGACGGGAGGCTCCAGGGCGACCTGACCAACTTCCGCTCCGGCATCCCCGCGCTTGTTAAAAAAGTCAACGCGCTTGGGCTGAAGCTCGGCATCTACGCGTCCAACGGGACGCTGACCTGCGAGGACCTGCCGTCCTGCTACGGCTCCGAGGCCCTCGACGCGCAGACCTTTGCCGAATGGGGCGTGGAGTACTTCAAATACGACTACTGCCACAACGTCCCCATCCCGACCGCCGCGCCGCAGATAGACAAGATACTTATCGGCAAGGCAGGCGGACCGGTCCTCGTCACGCTCCAGGCGGAGAAAGGAGAGCTCAGAGGCCTCGCGAGGGTCGTGGAGGACAAGCGGCTCGACAGCGGCAAATACGTCACGGGGCTGAGCTCCGGAGCGGGCCAGATCGTTTTCTACGACGTAGAGCTGCCCGAGGACGGCGAGTACGTCGTGACCGTGGTCGTCCGCAAGTTCGGGACCTGGCGCAAGCACCTTGAGATCTCCGCCAACGGCGAAAAGGCCGTGAGCGCCGACGCGCCGTCAACGATCTCGCGCACCGTCGACGGCAGGGTCCAGGCGACCGTGGACCTCCGCGCCGGAAAGAATTCCCTTATGCTCTTCAACCCGATCACCTCGCGTTTCGACTCGTCCGCGAGGCAGTATTCCGAGATGGGCAGGCTGCTCAAGGAGGCGACCGCGAAGGTCGCCGAAGAGACCGGCGAGCCCGAGAAGCCCATCTGCTATTCCATCTGCGAGTGGGGCATGAACCTTCCGTGGAAGTGGGCCATGAAGGCGGGCAACCTCTGGCGCACCTCGCTCGACATCTTCCCTAACTGGGCGTCGATAGTCGCGAACTACGAGCAGTGCGTCATCCACCCGGATGCCGCCGGTCCCGGCAACTGGAACGACCCCGACATGCTCGAGGTCGGCAACGGGGAGCTTACCGAGACGGAAAACAAGGCGCACTTCTCGTTGTGGTGCATGATGGCGTCGCCGCTCATCCTCGGAAACGACGTCAGGACCTTCGTCGATGCGGACGGCAGCCCGAAAAAGGACGATCCCGTCCTGAAGATACTCACCAACAAAGAGCTCATCGCGATAGACCAGGACCCGCTCGGTATGCAGTGCCGCCGCTTCAGGACGAACGGCGTTACGGACGTGCTGGTCAAAAAGCTCGCCTCCGGCAAGGTCGCAGTGTGCTTCTTCAACAAGCTCGGCAAAGAAACAAAAATGTCCTGCCGGCTCAATGACGTTTACTCGAAGCCCTACGTCAACCTGCCCGTGACGGACGGTTTCGGGGTCCGCGACGTATGGGGCGGGACCGAATTCACCGTTGAAAACGAGCTTTCCGCGACCGTCCCGGCCCACGGCGTCAGGGTGTTCGTGTGCTCTCAGGACTGAGTCTTTTAAATACCTGAAACTCGGGTACGTTATGTCCTTTCGCTGCTGGGAGGTATGATTTTGGCGGCCGCGAAAAACGCGAAAAAGAAGACCGGGGCAAAAAAGCCCCGCGCCGGAAAAAACACCAAGCCCCCGAAAACCTCGCGGGCGCGGTCGGGTTCCTCAAAAAAACCCGAAACGAAGAAAAACGCCGCCCCCGCACGGGACGGCGCGCCGCGCGGCGCTGAGACCGAACGGTCCGGACGCATACTCGGCGAGGACAGGCTCGGCGCGGTCATAGCGGCCGCGTGCGCGGTGCTGCTCCTGCTCATAGCCGTGATACCCGGCGGGGACGGGTCTTTCTGGGAATCCCTCAGGGGCGTGTTCTTCGGCGTGTTCGGCATAGCGGGCTTCGTCATGCCCGTGCTGCTGTTCATAGCCGCCGTCGTCATAACCCTCGGCAAGAACGGCTCCTCCGTCCTGCGCTTCGTCTGCGCGCTGCTGTTCTCGTTCCTGGTCGCTTCGATCGTGTTCCTTCACGGGACCGCGGTCTCGTCGGTCATAAAGATCGACGTCGGCAGGAGCGTCCGGGAGGCGTTTTTATACTACATCAACAGCGGCTCTGTAAGCTCCGGAGCCGTCGGAGCGCTTATAGGAAGCGGGCTTCTGGCGCTGACGCGCGCCAAGCTCCCGGCTTACTGCCTCGTGATCTTCGCCGCCGTCGCGGCCCTCATGCTGTTCTTCGGGGTGACCCTCAAAAGGATATTCACCGCCGTGAGGGAATCCGGGGAACGCCGGAGGATAGCGGCCGCGGACGCGAGGGCGGCAAGGGCAGCCGAGCGCGAGGCTCTCAAGGCCTCCGCGCCCCAGCCCGAAGCTGACTCATCCGCGGCGCCGGACGCGCGCAAAGAAACGAAAAAGGATAAAACGTCGCAAGAAAAAAAGCGTGAGGACGAGATCAGGCGGGCCGAGGCCTTCATCGACGAGGTAAGGACCGCCGCCGGCAAAACTCCGGCGAACGTCGACGCCTCACCCGATGCCGAAGTGCCGTCTATTTTCTCCCGCGCCGTACGCGGGCAGAAAAAAACCGAATCACCTGCCGCAGACCCCGACGCACCCGTGATACACACCGCGACGGGCTTCATGCCCACCGGCGAAGACGTCAGGAAGGCCAACGAGGAGGCGGCGAAGCTCGCCGAGGCGCAGGGGCTCGAGGACGAGCCCGAAAACAAAAAGGGCAGGCGCAAAAAGGGCGAGGGCGAGGCTCTTCCCTTCGAGGTCGAGCCCGCCGAGGAAACGCCCGTCGACTACGTCCGCCCGCCGATGTCGCTGCTGCGCGTCCCGCCGCCGGCAAGCGAGGGCACCTCTCCCGAAGAGCTCGTTTCGACCGGCGAGAAGCTCATCAAAGCCCTCGACGAATACGGCGTGAGCGCCAAGGTGAGCGACATCGTCCCCGGCGCCTCCGTCACAAGGTACGAGCTGACGCCCGCGCCCGGCGTAAAAATAAACAAGTTCACGAACCTCTCGGACGACCTCGCAATGCGCCTCGCCGCGCCCTCCGGGCTCAGGATAGAAGCGCCCATACCGAACAAGGCCGCCATCGGCATCGAGATACCCAACAAGAACCGCAGGACGGTCATGTTCCGCGAGGTCATCGAAGACCCCGCTTACGCCGCCGCGGTCGAAAAGGGCGGCAAGCTCGTCGTCGGTCTGGGCAAGGACATCGCCGGCTCCGGCGTTTTCTGCAACCTCGCCGACATGCCTCACCTGCTCGTCGCGGGCACCACCGGCTCGGGCAAATCCGTCTGCCTGAACACGATGATCCTGTCCCTTCTGTACAACGCGGACCCGGACGAGGTCAAGATCATACTCGTCGACCCGAAAAAGGTCGAGTTCTCGGTATACAACGGCATGCCCCACCTGCTCGTCCCCGTGGTCAGCGACCCGCGCATGGCGGCGGGCGCGCTGGGCTGGGCAGTGACGGAGATGCTCCGCCGCTACAAGATGTTCGACGACTGCAAGGTCAGGGATCTGAAGGGCTACAACGTCCTGCGCGAGAGCGAACCCGACCGCGAGCTTGAAAAGATCCCGCAGATCGTCATAATCATCGACGAGCTCGCGGACCTCATGGTCGTCGCGCAGAACGACGTCGAAAACTCCATAATGCGCCTCGCCCAGATGGCGCGCGCGGCGGGGATGCACCTCGTCATCGCCACGCAGCGGCCCTCGGTGGACGTCCTCACGGGCGTCATCAAGGCGAATATCCCGTCGAGGATCGCCCTTTCGGTATCTTCGCAGATCGACTCGCGCACGATACTCGACCAGGGCGGCGCCGAAAAGCTGATGGGCTACGGCGATATGCTGCTGCTGCCCCTGGGCAAGAGCAAGCCCGTCAGGCTCCAGGGCGCCTATCTTTCCGACGCCGAGATCAGCGACGTCGTGTCGTTCATCCGCGCACAGGGCGGCGCCGATTACAGCGAGCAGGCCAGCGAAGAGATGCTCCAGCTCGCCGCCGCCGAAAAGAGCGAGCAGGAGAGCCCGGACACGGGCATAGGGATCACCGACGAGCTTGAGAAGAAAGCGATCGAATTCTGCATGCTCAACCCCGAAAAAGCGTCCATATCGGGTTTCCAGAGATCGCTGGGCATGGGCTTCGCAAAGGCGGGCAGACTCATGGACACCCTCGAGGCCAAGGGCTTCGTAGGCCCCGCCGTCGGCTCGAAGCCCCGCAAGGTGCTCATAACGAGGGAACAGTGGTACGAGATGAACAGCTCCGGCGCTTCCGCGCCGCGCCCCGTCGAGCCCGGTCCCGATAACGAAGAAGAATAAGGGCGGACGCGCCCGGAAGACGCCGGAGGCCCCCTCCGGCTTTTTCGGGCCCGCGTTCAGCCGAAAAGGAGCGTTATTATTATGGAAAGACTCATCGCATCGCTCGTCGTGCTGCTCATGGTCCTCGAGCAGGCCCTGTCCTTCGGCAAAGCCGGATACGACATTGCCGCCGCGAAACGCGCCGTCGCGGAAGCGCCCGACGCCGTCGGCTCAGAATTCACCGGCGTTTCGTCAGAGGAAACGTGGTCGCCGGACGACCCTTTCTCCATGGACGACTGCTTCACGCTGACTAAGCCCGCGGACCGCGATTTCGTAATACTGAACATCACCGACACTCATTTTTCGGATTATGACATCCGCGCGCTGTACGCCTTCGACGAGTCCCGCACTATAAGGAAGCTCGTGGACAAATACAGGCCCGACCTTATCACCGTGACCGGCGACGTCGTCTGCGGCGACTCCACGAAGTACTCGATCGAGCGGCTGACGGAGCTTTTCGACTCCTTCGGCGTCCCGTGGGCGCCTGTTTTCGGCAACCATGAGATCGACGAGAACTGCGACCTGAACTACCTCGCAGACGTTATGATGACGAGCGAGCACTGCCTGTTCCGCAAAGGCGACCCGGAGATGGGCGTCGGCAACTACGTCATTAACGTCGCCGGGCCGGACGGCACGGTCGTCGAGACGATACTGATGATGCACTCCCACAAATCGCAGATAAACGAAAAGCAGCTGCAGTGGGCAAAATGGGTGCGCGAGGGCGTCAATGCGGCGACAGGCTCGCAGCCCGAGCTGACGTTCTTCTTCCACATCCCCCTGCCGGACTACCAGTACGCCTACGACGCCGCGTGGGACGCGGATAAAAAACAGTGGCGCGACGGCTACGGTGCCGCCGGGACGCTGAACGAAAAAATATGCTGCGAGCGGGATGATAACGGCGAGCCACTCGACAGGGGCGTCTTCACGTTCATCAAGGAGCTCGGCGTGAGATACGTTTTCTGCGGGCACGAGCACAACAACGATTTCACCATCGACTGGGACGGCGTGCGCCTGACATACTGTCTGAAGGTCGGCAAGGCCTCCGGCTACTATCCGGGGCTCAACGGCGGCACCGCGATACGCGTCGGCTCCGAAGGGATAACCCGCATCACGAGCACCACCTTTATCGCCGGCATAGCCAAGGATATCGTGGACGTGACGGTGTAACGACGGGCAGCTGATAGCTGATAGCATATAGCCGATTGGAACCTGCCGCTGCGCGGCAGAACCTTGTTATTTACAAAGCAGATAGCGG
>JAILDS010000312.1 GCA_024689165.1 Clostridia bacterium | reverse complement strand
GGTCTCGCGGACGGAAAGCTCTCTGTCCACGATCTCCCGTGCGGCGGCGTTTATTTCGTCCTCGGACCCGAGCGAAAGCAGGGCGCGGGCGTGGCCCGCGGTCAGCGCGCCTATCTCAACGAGTCTCAGCGGTTCCTCGGGCAGATTGAGCAGACGCAGGGAGTTCGTCACCGCGGCGCGGCTCCTGCCGATGCTTTTCGCCGCGTCCTCGTGCGTAAAGTCGAATTCCTCTATAAGACGGCGTATGCCCTGGGCCTCCTCGACGGGGTTGAGGTCCTCCCGCTGAAGGTTTTCGACGAGAGCGAGCTGCGCCGCCTCGGAATCCGTGACGGAACGCACGATGGCGGGTATCTCTTTCAGCCCAGCCTGCCTCGCGGCGCGCCAGCGGCGTTCACCGGCGATAATGCGGTAGCTGCCGTCGGTCATGGGCCTCACGAGTATCGGCGTGATGACGCCGTGCTCGGAGATTGACTCGGCAAGGGAATCGAGTTCGGAGGAGTCGAAAACCCTTCTCGGCTGCTCCGGATCGGGTTCGATGTCGCTGATCCTGAGCGTTACCGCTCCGTCCTGTCCTGTTTCGGGCGAGTTTTCCATGAAGAGCGAGCCGAAGCCGCGCCCAAGACCGCCTTTTTGAGCCATAGCTGATTCTCCTAAGCTGTTGTTGATTTTCAGTCGACGGCGGGATCGGGAAGATCCTGCGCGTCAAGGAACTCGGCGGCAAGGGCGTCGTACGCCTTCGCGCCTTTGGAGCCCTTGTCGTAATACTGTATCGGCTTGCCGTAGCTCGGCGCCTCGGAAAGACGCACGTTGCGCGGTATAACCGAGGCGTAGACCTTGCCCGGGAAGAACCGCTTGATCTCCTCAACGACCTGCGCGGTCAGGTTCAGCCGCCGGTCGTACATGGTCAGCAGCACGCCCTCGAGCTCGATCATCGGGTTGTACAGCCGCTTTATCTGCCTTATGGTCGCCATAAGCTGCGACAGGCCCTCGAGCGCGTAGTACTCGCACTGTACCGGCACGAGCAGAGAGTCCGACGCGGTCAGCGCCGCCAGCGTGATGAGCCCCAGCGACGGAGGGCAGTCGATGAAGATGAAGTCGTAGGTCTCCCACACCAGCGCCAGCGCCTTTTTGAGCAGCTGCTCGCGGTTGTCTCGGGCGATCATCTCAAGCTCCGCGCCTGCCAGGTCCATAGTAGACGGCAGCAGGTCGAGGTTCTTGTATGGGGTAGAGACGATAGCCGACGATGCGGGGACCTCGCCGAGCAGCACGTTGTAGCTCGACTTGTCGAGCCCGCGCTTGTTGACCCCGAGCCCGCTCGTGGAGTTGCCCTGCGGGTCGAGGTCCGCGAGCAGGACGCGCCTGCCTGCGAGCCCCACCCCTGCGGCGAGGTTCACGGCGGAGGTCGTCTTGCCGACGCCGCCCTTCTGGTTGACGATAGAAATTACTTTTGCCATATCGTTCCCGGAAAACAGATTCAGCCCCGAAAAAACGGGACAAGGGAGATTTTACTCCCGAACGGTGATAAAATCAAGTCATTGTGAAAAAAACGATGTTTCACGTGAAACATCTATCCGGACGTCGCGGTTCATTTTGATGAAAAAAGCGCCCGTGTACTGCGTATTGTGAGAGAATTACAGAATTATGTGCGAAGTGGATGCGATGTTGTGTTGTTTGTATAAGAGAAGTGAGGTAGTAGGGAATAGGCAATAGGGAGTAGGGATTAGCAGATAGCGGATAGCAGACAGCAGATAGCTAAAGGGCCTGCGGCGCATTTTGTAGGGGCGGGCATTGACCGCCCGAGCACATTCCGAGACCGCTATGTTGCGGGAGGTCAAGAAACACAAAGGGAAGTGGTTATTTTCCGAAAGGGAACACCCTCAGTCGCTTCGCGACAGCTCCCTCGGAGAGGGAGCCTTTAAAGCCTCCCTCCGTGAGGGAGGTGGCGCGCGCAAGCGCGACGGAGGGAGTAATTCCAAGTATGAAGGATGAAGCGAGGGAATAGGGAACAGGCAGTAGGGAGTAGAATTATACGGGAGCGTTTCGTTCGGAAACGCAGCGCGGGTTCATACCTGATGTTCCGGGCGACCACGCGGGTCGCCCCTACACGTCGTCGCAGTCCTGCGAATCCCGGTAGCGCGGCACCTCGGTGCCGCCCGGCGGCTAGCCGCCGTTTTCGTTGAAGAAATGCCTACGCCGGTCATATTAGAGTATGTCGTGAAGCCGATATCCTGCTGGGTCTCATCGGTTTTTTCCGACGCTGCGCGTCGGGGCGGCACTGAGGTGCCGCGCTACCCCCTACCCCCTATTGCCTATTCCCTACTGCCTAAAACAAACAACGGGACCGGCGGACCGGTCCCGTATCTGTTTCGTCATGCCTTGCGGCAATGGGCTCATTCTTCCTCGTCGGCGTCCTGAGCGGCTTCTTCTCTCGCCTTGCGGGCGGCTTCGCGCTCTTCCTCGCGGGCGCGCTTGGCCTCGGCCTCGGCAAGAAGCTGGTCGATGGAGACGGCCTCGCCCTCATAGACGTTCTCGCGCTTGCGCTCCTCGCGGTGCTCTCTCTTCGGGAGGTCGAGCAGGGCCTTGATGGAGAGGGTGATGCGCTTTCTCTGAAGGTCTACGTCGGTGATCTTGACCTTGACGACGTCGCCGATGGAAAGGGCGTCCTGAGTCTTCTCAACTCTCTGGTAAGAGATCTGGGAGATCGGGATGAGACCCTCGAGGTCCTCAAGCGGAACGAGCTTGGCGAAGGCGCCGAAGGGCATGAGCTTGACTACCTGCGCGTCGATAACGGAACCGACGGGATAGTCGCGCTGAAGGACCGCCCACGGGTTGTCCTCTTCCTTGCGGTAGCCGAGGGAGACGTTGCCCTTTTCGGGATCCATACCCTTGACGAATACGTCGACGAGGTCGCCGACCTTCATGAAATCGGCGGGCTTGCTGACGTGGCCCCAGGAGAGCTCGGTGCGGTAGATCATGCCGTTGAAGCCGCCGATGTCGACGAACACGCCGAAGTCGGTGACCTTCTTGACCGGGCGCTGCTCGAACTTGTCGCCGATCTTCGCGGTCTCGAAGAACTTCTTCACGGCCGCTTCGCGGGCGTACTTGCCGGCGTCGCGGGCGGAGCCGACGGCCCTCTTGCGATGGGTGTCAAGCTCTATGACAAGGTACTTGACGACTGTGCCGTTCATGTCCTCGAGCCTGCCGGACTTCGGTACTCCGGACAGGGAAGCCGGGATGAAGACCCTGATGCCGTGGTGATAGACGATCATACCCTTGCTGATGACCTCAACAACGGTGTCCTCAAGGACGGTCCTGTTCTTCTGCGCCTCGACGACCTCGTCCCAGTACTTGGTCTGGTCGTATTTGCGCTTGGAGCATTTGATAACGCCGTCCTGATCGTTGGTCTTGAGAATGGTGACATAGAACTGGTCGCCGACCTTGAGCTCAGCCTCGGGATCCGCGGTGGGGTCGGAGCTGTACTCGGCAAGCGGGACGTAACCCGTCTGCTTGCGGCCGATATCGATGAGTATCTCGTTGGCGGAAATGCTCATGACGGTTCCAAGCACATTCTGGTCGTTGCGGTCTGAACTGTTGGCGATCGCCTCTTTGAAGTAAGCGTCCTCGCTGGTCTCCTCGCCGGCTTCCTCGGCAGCATCGGCTGCGGGAGCGGCGGCTTCGGCGACGACCTCTTCGATAGAGGCGGGAGCTTCTTCGACAGCCTCGGCAGCCTCTTCGGCTGCGGGAGCTTCTTCAACGGCGGCTTCGGGTGCGGCGGCTTCTTCGACAGCCTCTTCAACGGCGGGAGCGATCTCCTCGGCGGCAGCCTCGGCGACCGGTTCTTCGGTTGAAAGGATGTTCTCGTCGAATTCGGACATGGTTGTAAGTACCTCCTTAATGATGTGGCTCGGGGTGGACGCTCCGGCGGTGACGCCGAGGGTCTCCACTCCCTCAAGGTTAATACCGGCGATCTCATCGGCGCCCTCTATAAGGTACGCCTTCGAGAAAGCCCGGCTGACTTCACAGAGCTTTCGGGTGTTGGAGCTGTTCCTGCCGCCGACGACGAGCACTGCGTCGCACATGCGGGAGAGCCGCTCCGCCTCCTCCTGCCGATTCTGCGTAGCGTGGCATATTGTATCAAAGATTTTTACGTTTGTACAGAGTTTTTTTATATCTTTTTTGATTTTTTCGTACTCCGAAACGGAGAAGGTCGTCTGCGCGACCAGCGTCACCTCGCGCCCCGCGAGGTCGGGCCGTGAAGCGAACAGCTCCGCCAGCTCCGTATCCGACGAAACGACGAAGGCGTCAGCATGAGCGGCCGTTTCCGCTCCGTCCGCGGAGGACCGGCCGGAGCCGGGAGCTGCGGCTTCGTCCGTCGCTGTCCGGGCGGCTGAGGTGCCCGCCCGCGAGACGGTCGAGACCACCTCGGGATGGCCCGCCGTGCCGGCAATGACGACCGCGTCGGGCGCGTTCTCGACGATCCGGTGGATCTTTTTTACGAAGGGGCAGGTCGCGTCACGGACGTCGGCGTTTCTGTCCCGAAGCTCGTTTTCTGTTTCGAGCGGGACTCCGTGCGTGCGCAGCACGACGACGTCGCCCTCCTTCACGTCGGACGGAGAGTCGACGGCGAACACGCCCTTGTCCTCAAGCTCGCGGATAAAGGCGGGGTTGTGTATGAGCGGCCCGAGCGTCACGACGCGCCTGCCCGAGCCGGCAAGCTCAGTCACGAGCTTCGCGGCGCGGTCGACGCCGAAGCAGAAGCCCGCGGTCGATGCGAGGATTATTTTCATTGTATAGTCCCTGTAAGCAGATAGCGGATAGCGGATAAGAACCTGCCGCAAAGCGGCAGAACCTTGTTACTCGCTTCGCTCGTAATATGCAGATAGCGGATAGCAGTTAGCCGTCGGCATTCGGTTTATGCGGAACCCGACGGTAGCGCGGCACCTCAGTGCCGCCCGGCGGCTTGCCGCCGTTTGCGTTAAAAAAGTGTCAGCATCGGATGTATTCGCGTCTGTCGCGAAACAATGGTCCTGCCGGGTCTCATCGGTTTTTCCGACGCTGTGCGTCGGGTCGGCACTGAGGTGCCGCGCTACCGGATAATACGGCACGGCGTTAATAATCGTTCCCGGCGTATCCGCCCCGGGTTTCGGGCGGTCAATGCCCGCCCCTACAAAGAGCTATCGGCTAACTGCTATCCGCTATCGGCTGATATTTAATTCACGCTTGGTTTTATCATCCGGCATATCGTGTCGACGACTTCCTCGAGCGACATGTGTGTGGAGTCCACGAGGACGGCGTCGGGCGCGGGCCTGAGCGGGGCGACGGCGCGGGTCGAATCCTGCAGGTCGCGGGCCTTCATGTCCGCAAAGACCGTGTCGAAGTCGGCGTCCATACCCTTTTCCTTCATTTCGGCCACCCTGCGGCGCGCGCGCTCCGCGGGGTCCGCGGTCAGGAAGAACTTCGCGGACGCGTCGGGCAGGATGACTGTGCCGATGTCGCGGCCGTCCATTATGCAGTCGTTTTCGCGCGCGATCTCCCGCTGGGTCTCAAGCAGGAAAGCCCTGACCTCCGGGACCTTCGAAACATCGGACGAGGCCTTTGACGCGGCGGGCGTCCTGATGAGGCCGTTGACGTCCCTGCCGTTTGCGAAGACGTGCTGCTCGCCGTCGATGTAGCGGATCTCTATTTTCAGCCCGTCGAGGACGGGGACGACGTCCTCCGCCTTTTCGGTGTCGCCGCCCCGGTCGAGCACGCAGACGCCTACGGCGCGGTAGAGAGCGCCGGTGTCCACGTAGATGAGGCCGAGCTTTTTGGCGACGGCTTTTGCCGTGGTGCTCTTGCCGACCCCGGCGGGGCCGTCAAGGGCGACGTTGATGTGTTTGGGCATTTTGTTACCTCCGGAATGGCTGTCAGCGAACAGCTTTTTTGTAGGGGCGGGCATGACCGCCCGATATGTCTCTGAGGCGGCTTTACGTCGCCGAAGAGAAATAAGATGCGGGGACGGTGAACCGGAAAAGTTGTGTTTATAACGGCAATCCGATCATTTGTATTCCTCGCCCATCCGCAGTGGATGCGCTCGGAACGCAATCGGGCGGTCATGCCCGCCCCTACGGAGAATATCGTCACGTTTCGTTGTGAAACGTACCCGGAGTACGCCCCCCCCCGTGTCCCTGGCGACCACGCGGGTTGCCCCTACATATGCCGCGCCGCGCGGCTGCGCGGCTCAGTCTTCGCTGAGCGCGAAGGCGGTTGCGACGTAGCCGATCGTGACGCCGACGGACAGCAGCACTCTCGCGAGCACGGCGGAGAGCTTCGCGGCGCGTCTCGCCTTTATGTCCTCGTCGTCGAGCCGGCTCTCTTCCTTGATG
>JAILDS010000270.1 GCA_024689165.1 Clostridia bacterium | reverse complement strand
TCATCTTCCGGCAGAATACCGCGTCCCCGCAGTCGGCGTAAAGGATATTCCCCGCGAGGCGAAGCTTTTTCGGCACGGCGTTCCCCGGCAGGGGCAGGATGGCGTCGACCAGACCGAAGGAACGGACGCACTGCACGCCGAGCTCCGTCGCCGCGAGGATCCGGTCGTCCGTAGTGACACAGAGGTCGGACGCGCCGGGAAAGAGCGGGTCGGTTTCGGTCTGCAAGGAAGAGAGCGGTTTGATATCCGTCAGCGAACCGTCCGCCCGGATCGTCGCGGCGTAAACGCAGGCGCGGGAACGGTCGGCGATATACAGCCGCCAGAGATCGGAGGACAGCGCGACCGCGGTGGGCTCGGAGAATCCGTCGGCGGCGACGGTCTGTGTACTGTCTTTTTCAAAAATGACGGCGCTGTCGCCGATTTTGTAAACACCGCCCGCGGCGGCGCAGGGCAGCGGCACGGAGAGCGCGGCGGAAGTCGGCTGCCACGGCTCGTCGGCGTCGATGAGCTCAGCGACGCGTTTCGACAGTCCGCGAACGCGGATCGGCTCGGAATCCCAGTCCTTCCAGAGGAAGCGGATGACCTCCTTCGCGAAATCCTCATTCAGGTATCTGCTGCAGTGCCCCTCGCCCGGGTGATAACTCCATTCAAAATCGTAGTTCGCGAACTGAAGGGCGAGGCGCGCTTCCAAGGCGGCGCAGTAAGAGCTGCCGAAATAGTCATCCGGCTCGTCCTCCGACCAGTCGATAAAGACGCGGATCGGTTTCGTTTCGAACAGCCGCATTTGCACCGGCGCGATATTACCCCGCGCCATGGCGGAGAAGGTCGGGCTGCTCAGGTACGCGCGGCGGAAATAATCATTCCGGAACCAGACGCCGTTCCAGGCGGAGATCCCGCCCGAGGAGCCTCCGCTGATCATGTGCATATCCGGGTCGGGAGAGACGTTCAGGCCGTAACGCCCGACAAGATACGGGATAAGCTCGTCGACGAGAAAATCGACGTAGCCCGGAGCGAACATATCGTAATCGTTGAAGCGCATGTTCCGCGCGAAACCGCCGGGCAGTGACGGCTGCATTTCGCCGGGGCTGACGCCGAGCACGGCGCAGGGCGGCATCTCGCCCGCCTCCGCCAGCGCCAGCGCCGCTTTCGCCTGCGCTTCGTTGAGCCCGTCGTGGGTCACGATAAGGCCGAGCGGGGCGTCCCCCGCGTCCTCGGGCACGAAAAGCCGCCATGGGTAGGTCACGCCCGTACGCAGACGTTTTCCGGCGTAATCGCCGGCATAGTCGATGTATGTCATGGAATTGTCTCCTTAAATCACATGGTTACCGGGACATTGCGGCGCGGATGTAAAAATGAACGTTTTTTATGATCCCGGATATCCATCCGTTTTTCGGCAAACGCCATTATACAATAAAAACGCGGGTTTTACAATACGCCGAAAAGCGCGGAGAGAAAACCGCGCCGACGCAAACCAAAACGCTCAGTGATTCTTCCTGTTTATAAACTCTGTTCGCCGAACGACGGATCGTTTTTACGCCAATCGTCTGACAGACCTCAAAAAACTCAAAACTCGCCGCGGGGTGGGAATAACGTTTGCATTTTCAGCGGATTTGGTTTAACATCTGACAAATACACATACCCGGCGCGCGCCGGAAAGGGATGGAACGCTTGAAACCGATCACAGAGACAGAGCTTGTAAACTATACGAAAACAGAAGAGCTGCTCCACACCGTTACCCACGGGGCGGGTCTAATCCTGAGCGTCCTCATCGCCGCGACCTGCCTCGCTCCCGCTGTTCGCGCGGGGGACGCTCTGCGCATCGTCTGCGCGTCGCTGTACCTGTTCGGGACGACGGTCATGTTCCTCACCTCGGCTCTGTACCACGGGACCAAGCCCTCGAAAGCGAAAAGGATCCTCCGGCTGCTTGACCACTGCATGATATTCTTCGCCGTCGCCGGCACCGCTACGGGCTGCGTACCCCCGGTCAGAGAGCTTGTCGGGCTCGCCCCCGCCGTGACGCTGACCGTCTGCGCCTGGTTCGGCGCCGTCAGCGGACTGATACTGACGTTTTTTTCGTTCGAAAGGACCAAAGGCCTGCAGATGGGCCTGTATATCGGCACGGCTCTGTGCTGCGCGGTAGCCGGCGGCAAGACCTTCACCGTCCTGCCGCGCGGGGCGTTCATGTGCTTCCTCGGCGGCAGCGCCGCACTGCTGACAGGCGCCGTCCTTTACGGCGTCGGCAAAAAGAAGCGCTGGTTCCACGCCGTTTTCCACGTTTTCATCGACATAGGCCTAACCGTGTTTTTCATCGGCATCCGCAAATACTGCTTCTGACCGGAACGGCGGAAAA
>JAILDS010000268.1 GCA_024689165.1 Clostridia bacterium | reverse complement strand
TTCATCTGCTCCCTGTTCATCCAGAACCTGAGCTTCTTGCCCTTGAGGTAACCGAAATAGTTGTCGAGAGCGAAAACGGGGCTGTCGGAGTAAGAGTTGATCGTGTCGCCGCCCCTGTGATTGGTTATGGTGATATTGTCGTAATGCCGGTAGAAATCCGGAATGGCGGGCTCGGACTCGAACACGTCGATAGCGGCGCCCATGATCTTGCCGGTATCGAGCGCATCCTTCAGAGCCTCGGGATTTATCATGACCGAGCGCGCGGTGTTTATGACGTACGCGGTGGGCTTCATCTTCGCGAACTGCTCGAAGTCGAGCAGATACGTGCTCGCCCTGGCGTGCATGGTGATGATGTCCGACTGTTCGAGAAGCTCGTCCATGCCGACGAACTCCTGGTTGAGGATATCGAAGGCGCTCTCGTCGATATACGGGTCGTAGACGAGCACGCGGCAGTTGAAAGACCCGAGCTTTTCGGCGACGAGCCTGCCGACAGAACCGAAGCCGATGATGCCGACGGTCATGTCCGATATCTCGCGGATGGTCGTCGCTGTGTTCGGGTATTTCTCGCGCCACGTCCCGGCTTTGAGCGCTGCGTCGGCGCGGGCGATGTTTCTTGTCTCACAGAGCATGAGACCGATCGTGTATTCCGCCACGGCGTTGGCGTTGTGAGCCGGGTTGGAAGAAACGATGATCCCCTTTTTCGCGGTGGTCTCGAGGTCTATGTTCTCGGTGCCGCCGCGGCACGAAAGCACCGCTCTGAGCTTCGGAGCCGCCTCTATAAGGTCAGCGTTGACCGGGCACAGATGCACCACGAGGATGTCAGCGTCCGCAACGGCTTCGAAAAGACCGTCGGGAACGGCTATCTCCTCCCGGCGGTGAGCCTCTATCATCTTGACGGTGTCGCGCATGTCGCCGCGGTTCTGTTCGCCGAAGAAAAAGAATTCGGCCTTGTCGTCCGGCGCGAGCCGTTTCGCGGCCGCGGCCTCCATCATTTCGGTCGTTATGTAAGCGTCGCCGACAAATACTATCTTCATCTGACGTAACCCTCCCTGACAAGAAATTCGGAATATTTGAGATCGAAATCGTTCGTGACCTTGAAATTGAACCTGTCGCCCTTGATTATGCCGATCTTTTCGCCGTGCTCAAGGTAGAGCTTGCCCGCCTCGATGAACTCGGGCAGGCGCTCCTTCGGCAGCGCCTGAGCGTACTCGAGAAATTTGTTGACGTAGAAGGTCTGCGGACCCTGGTCGTTGAAAAGCTTCGACCTGTCCGGGACGGAGGTCGAGCTCCGCCCGTCGTCGGAAGACAGGACCGTGTCTATGACCGGGAGCGAGGTGGTGACCACCGAGAACTCGCCCATGGCGTCGATATTCTCCTCGATTATGCGTTTGGGGACGAAAAGCCGCGCGCAGTCGTGCGAGACCATTATATTGGCGTCGCTGCAGTCGATCTCTGCCGCGCCCTTCGCGACGTTTATGAGGGAGGTGAACCTCGAATCCCCGCCCGGGACGGCGCGTATCCTCGACATATCGAGCTCGTACTCCTCGAAGAGCCTGTAATACCTGCCCTCCCAGTCAGTATTCATGGAGACGACGATCTTGTCTATGCGCTCGCATGAAAGGAAGGTGCGCAGCGTGCGGATCATTATGGGCACGCCGGCGACCTCTATGAACTGCTTGGGCATGACGGCGTTCTCCATCCTTGAGCCCACGCCGCCTGCGAGTATACCTGCGAATATCATAACGATCGACCGTCCTTTGTTTTATTTTGCCGGGAAAAGATGCCTGTCGTAAATCACGTTTACGGTACCGAAACCGGCGTAAGACAGCGCACACGCGCCCCTTACGTGGGTCTCGGCGCGTGGGTTCATTATCACGCGCGCACGGTATCTGCGTATGTTGCGGCGGATATGGTCGAGCTCTTTTTCATGATCGAGCCCGTCGGCGCGGAGCTTCATCATCGCCCAGAAGTTCTGACCTACGAGCTTCGTCAGCACGGCGCTGACGTACGCGGGGTCATCAGAGGCGAAGCCCTCTTCGACTATCCTGTCGTAGACCCTGACGTAATCATAGAACTTCAGGTTGTTCTCTGCCTTGTTGGTCACGCTCTCACGGTTGAAGCGGTAAATATAACCCATCTCCGGCACGTGGGCAACGCGCCGTGCGTCGAGGAAGCACCGATATGTAAAATACGAGTCCTCGCCCATCCTGATATCCGTCGGGAACGCATATTTTCCGTCAAAAAGGGCCCTTTTGAAAAGCTTTTGACAAACGCTCGTGTTGCAGTTCGTCGCGTAAAGCATCTCGACGACGGAAGAGATACCCTCCGTCACCTGCGTCTGCCCGTCGGGCCAGACGAAATTTTTGAACGAGCTGCCATCGCTCCGCTCTTTGGTGAGCGCGCAGGTAGCGATGTCCGCGTCGTGATCGCTTATTCCCGCCATCATCGCTTCAACGGCTTTCGGCGAGAGAAGGTCGTCGCCGTCCAGGAAAGTCACGTACTCGCCCCTCATCGACTCCAGAGCGGTATTCCTCGCCGCAGATACGCCGCTGTTTTTCATGTGTATGACACGGACTCTGGAGTCCCTGGCCGCGATCGCATCACATTTAGCGCCGGTGGAGTCGGTCGATCCGTCGTCAACGACGATAATCTCAAGCTCGCGCCACGTTTGTCTTCGGGCGCTTCTGACTGCGTTTTCTATATCCTGCTCGTCGTTATGCGTCGCAATGATAACGGTAACAAGCGGCGGGTCTTTTATACACATCGGTCGGTATCACAATCCAATCGGCAAAAAGCTTCTCACAAGAAAGCATACTGAGTTATTATACAATAAAACGCCTGATTGTCAACTCTTAATTAGGGGACCGCTGCTTTTGCCGGCATTCTCCTGCGGAAAGCGACCGAAAAAAATGAGGTTGTATTTTTGCGCGAAAAATGCGATAATGGATTTTCAGAGGCATCATGTAGCGGAGATCTGTAACGAAATGAAAGAGATAATCCTCATCAAGAACGGGGAGCTTGCCCTCAAGGGGCTCAACCGCTCGACGTTCGAACAGGCACTGATAAAGAACCTGCGCCGCCGTCTGGGCGAAGTGGGCGTTTTCAAATACACCGCCGCGCAGAGCACGATAAACGTCGTGCCGCAGAGCGACGATATCGATCTTGACAGAGCCGTCGAAGAGGTCAAAAAAGTCTTCGGAGTCGCGCGTTTTTCAAGAGCCGCGCAGGCGCCGAAGGACATCGGCGCTATTCTTGATATCGCGCCGGTCTATCTTGAAAAAACGCTCGGCTCCTGCGCGACCTTCAAGGTCGAGTCCAAGAGGAGCGACAAGAGCTTCCCTATGACCTCGCCCGAGATCTCCGCCGCGGTCGGCGGCAGGCTTCTGGCAAGCTTCCGCAACCTTAAAGTCAACGTCAGAAATCCCGACGTCGTCGTCTACGTCGAGATACGCGACGACTACGCCTATATACACGCCGGCTCCGTCGCCGGCGCAGGCGGGCTGCCGGTCGGGACCTCCGGACGCGCCTGTCTGCTGCTCAGCGGCGGCATAGACAGCCCCGTCGCAGGATACATGACCGCGAAACGGGGCGTTTCGCTCTGCGCGGTCCATTTCATGAGTCCTCCGTACACCTCTGTGCGCGCCGAAAAAAAGGTCGAACGCCTTACCGAGGTCCTGACGGCGTACGCTGGCGATATCCATCTTTACAAGGTCGATTTTGCCCGCACCCAGGAGCTTATCCGCGACCTCTGCCCGCCGGAGCTGTTCACGGTGATCTCTCGCAGGATGATGATGCGCACGGCGACTCTTATAGCCGAAAAAGAAAACGCCCTTGCGCTCATCACCGGGGAATCGATAGCGCAGGTCGCCTCTCAGACGCTTTCGGCGCTCGCCTGCACCGAGGACGCGGCGGGCATGCCCGTGCTGAGACCCTGTATAGGCCTCGACAAGAACGAGATAGTCGAGACATCCCGAAAGATAGGCGCGTTCGATATTTCCATCGAGCCGTATGAGGACTGCTGCGCGATCTTCACGCCGAAGCACCCGAAAACAAACCCGGCGCTCGCGGACGTCAGGAAGGCCGAAGAGCCGCTCGACGTCGTTTCGCTCGCGCGCGAGGCGGCGGAAGCAGCGGTCATGAAAAAGAACTCTTATATCAGGAAGGTTGAGCTGTTTTGATGAAGAATATCAACCTTGCCCGCACGTGGCGGGTGCTGTCGCTTTCCACCATGGTCGCGGGGCTGCTGTTCATAATATGGCCCGACAGGGCTTCTCACACGCTGTGCTACCTTCTCGGCGCGGTCTGCCTGATCATCGCGGGCTTCAACTTTTTTTTCTTCGGGTGGAGCTTCAAAAAGGGCTCGCGCCTCTGGTTCGAGCTGACCGTCGGGCTGATATTCGCCTTATGCGGAATACTCTGCATCGCCGTTCCCGATCTCGTGATGGACGCGCTGACGATCGCAGTGGGAGCGGTCGTTCTCATCGACGGGCTGATGAAGCTCTTCCACGGCGTGTTCCTGAAAAAACGCGGCGCCGCCGGAGCAGTCTCTCAGCTCGTTTTCGGCGTGATATGCGTGCTCTTCGGCGTGTTCCTGATCGTCAACCCGTCGTTCATGCGCAAGATAGCCTTTATACTCGCGGGCGTGGCTCTGCTGTTCGATTCCGCGGTGGACAATTTCTCAATAGCCTTTCTCAACAGATACAACAGGGAAAATCTATAAAAAAAACCGTCTGCAGAGCAAACGGCCGTCTTTGCAGGTGAGGCTGCACGTATAAGGGCTTTTCAGCTCTGAACCTGATACCCCTCCACGACGTCGGAGCACCTGACCATATACGTTCTGACGTTCCACGGGTCGGCTTCGTCGACGTCGATGATGCGCCCGCCCCTGAGGTCGTCGTCGCAGTAGCCGTCGTAGCTCAAGCCCGCGTCGTAGGTCATTCTGACGCCGAGGTAGGTCGCCTCCCAGTCGTTGATATGGTCGTGCCCGCAGACAAGGGTCCTGACGTCGCCCCTCTCGACGATCGCGTTATAAAGCCCGGAGTTGTTCGGGCCGTTGCCTATACTCTCGCGCATGCTGCCCCTGTAACGGGTCTGCGCGGGATTCTTATATGGTACGGTGTACTCCGGCAGAGCGATATGGAACACCATAGCGCCGGGGATCTTTCCGCCGTATTCGCTTTCGAACAGTTCCGAGGCCTCGTAGTACCAGCTCACCTGGTCGAACCTCACGGTGTCATACCCGGAGTGAGCGTGCATCGGCTCGCCGAGCCTGTAAAACCACGGGTCGGGGTCGAGCCCGTACTCTTTTATGAAGTCGGAAAAGCCCCTGTGCGTGTCCAGCGCCCAGACGTTGTAAACGGGGCGCGAACCGTCGGAGGACCACACGGGCAGGACGTAGTTGCCCACGCCGTGGACATTCGGGTCGCCGGCTTTCGAGACGCACAGAGGGAAGGACTCATAGACCTTTTCCTGCTCGCAGGCTTTGTATCCTTTTTCCTCGTCATGGTTGCCGAATACGTGCCCCCA
>JAILDS010000266.1 GCA_024689165.1 Clostridia bacterium | reverse complement strand
GTGAGACCTTACCCCCCGCGAGCAGACGGACCATGGAGGCGTTGCTGAAAGGAAAGCTCTCGGTGCCTGTTTTTGAAGGCTTGCCGTCATCGAACAGCGCCGCGGCAAGCGCCGCGTATTTCCTGGTGACGCCCATCCTTGTTTTCAGTATGTCGCCGATCGTTTTCGCGTCCCCGCGTTTCCACGGTTCGGAATATTCTTTATCGTCTTCTTTAAACCAGGCAAAAAACGCATCGTAAGCGGAGGACAGGTCTTTTATCTGCTCGATGTTCTCAACGCTTATACTGCTCAGAAAATGGCCTCTGTGAGCAACAAGCCACGCGCAGGCAAGATAGACGAGACGGACGTCGTGGGGCCTGCAGTCTTCCATAAGGTCGACGATCAGATGATGGATCGTCGGATACTGCGAATGATAGTCCCGGTCAGTGTAGTTCTCATCGGCAAAAAGCGAGAAAGCGTCCTCCGCCTCGTCCCGGTGTTTCCAGCTGTCCTGCTGACGGATAAACAATCTTTCGTCAACTTCGCTTACGGCTTCCGAAAAAAGCTCCTGAACAAAGATCACGCGCTGCTGCCGGCGGTCGAGTCTTCTGCGGGCGGTACGGTATGCGCGTCTTTCGGAATTGAGAGCGGCTTCGTCAAACAACGTGACGCCCCACGCAGGCTTGCCGTAATATTTCATCAGATCGTACGTTTTTGACACTGCGGCATAACCTACGGAATCAGTACCGACGTCGAGACCGAGATAATAAGATCCGTTTTTCGCTTCGTTTTTCATATTGACAATCTCCTTCTGAGGTGATATATTACAAGTGTAGTTTGATTTCCCTATATCGAATTACACTGCGAGTTCAAATAAAAGTTTACTCAAGTCGCCGGGCTTCCGGCCGCACAAAGTTTGTGCAAAAGAAGATCTCTTCGGTGAGATCTTTTTTTTGTTTCCGTTCATTATTATACAGCATCGGCAATGAAGTGTAAAATGCTTTTTTTGACCCGGAAAACAAAAAAAGCGCCTTAAAACCAAAGACGCTCAATTGCCGTCGTGTCTGACGCCGGTTTTTTCTGCCCGCAGCGGTGGAAATCATTAAAAATATCGGTCCGGGCCGCCCCGGACCGATATAGTGCGTTTTAGCGCGCAGCGTTACAGCGCCATGACTTTTTCGAACGCGTCGTGGACGGCGTGGGCGATGTTGCCGCTGCCGGCGGCGTCGCCGACGGTGACCGTCTTCACGCCCGCGGCCTCAAGCTGCCCTGCAAGCACGTTGTCGGGCCTGACGCCCATCGCGAGCACGACGGCGTCGGCGTCGAGTGTCCTCTCGCCCGCTTCGGAGCGCACCTTCGCGCCGTCGGGGCCTATCGACACGAGCGCGGTGCCGGTCATGAACCTCGCCCCGCGCGGAGTCAGGCGGCTCATAGAGTCGTCGACGAACTGGAACCAGGCGCCGGGGGCGATCTCGCGCGCCATTTCTACAACGGTGACCGAGTTGTCCGCCTCGCAGAGGGCTTCCGCGGTCTCGAGCCCCGTGAGCCCGCTGCCGACAACGACGACTTTTTTGCCCGTAAGGCTCACCTTGCCGGTGAGTATCTCCGGCGCGGTGAAAACGTTCGGCCCGTCAGTCCCGGGGATGGAGGCAGGGCGTATCGGCGAGCCGCCGGTGGCGACGACGCAGACCGCGGGAGCCATCGCCTTTACCGCGTCGGCAGAGGCCCCGGCTCCGTAGCTGAAGCCGACCCCGAGCCGCTTCGCCTCGTTTTCAAGGTCGTGGGCGCACCAGGCGAGCTTGTCCTTCTTCGGCCCGGACGCGGCGACGAGCACCTGCCCGCCGGGACGGTCGTTTTTTTCAAGGACGGTGACCTTAAAGCCCCTGCGCGCGAGGGTTATCGCCGCGGAAAGGCCTGCGGGACCCGCGCCGACGACGACGGCGGGCCGCCCCTTTCCGGCGTCGGGCAGCTCGGCGTATTCCTTTTCAATGCCGACGGCCGGGTTGAGAGCGCACTCGCCGGGCTTGCCGACGCAGGCGTTCTCAATGAACGATCTTATGCAGTGCAGGCAGCCGATACAGCGGCGTATCTCGTCGGCTCTGCCCTCTTTCGCCTTGTTCGCCCACTCCGGGTCGCAGATGAACGTGCGCGCGGAGCCGACGAAGTCCTGATACCCCTCTTCTATCTGCCTTTGCGCCTGTTCGGGCGAGCGGATGAAGTTGGCGGCGATGACCGGGATGCCGACGGACTCCTTCACGGCCTTTGCGAGATACGCACGCCAGCCGGGCTCGAAGCTAGCGGGCTCGAGCCAGCAGTTGTACGCGTCGTAGCACGCGCAGGAAACGTCGATGGCGTCCACGCCGAGCTGTTCAAGCCTTTTGGCTATCTCTACGCCGGTGTCGAGCGAGTATCCCTTGCCGGGCTGGCCGATTTTTTCATACATCTCGTCGACCGTGAGCCGGACGATCAGCGGGAAGCCGGGCCCGCAGACGCTCTTTATGCCCGTGATTATCTCCGAGATGAAGCGCAGGCGGTTTTCGAAGCTGCCGCCGTATTCGTCGGTCCTTTTGTTCGTGTTCGGGCTCAGGAACTGCTGCAGCAGATAGCCGTGCGCCGCGTGGAGCTCGACCGCGTCGGCTCCGCCGAGCTTGCATCTTTTGGCGGCGGCGATGAAGTCGTCTCTGAGCTTCTGCACCTCGCGGCGGCTCATGGCGTGCATCCGCGTCGCGCCGTGGGCGGAAAGCTCGCACTTCGACGGAGCCTGCACGCTCTGGCAGAGCTTTTTCTGCTCGAGCGCGAGCAGCGCCGGCGTCGCCTTGAAAAGCACGTCCATCACGCCCGGAAAACGCTTTGCGACGGGGGTGATCAGCGGAAGACTGTTTATCGAACTCGCGTAGCCCTGCCTGCCCGGGTGGTGCAGCTGTATGCACAGCTTCGCGCCCGCCTCGTGTATGCGGCGGCTCATCTCGCGCATCGGCTCAATATGGCGGTCGGACGCCATTGAGAGCTGCGTGAAGGTCGAAGCAGCTCCCATGTCGTTGACGCGGCAGATGCCGGGGATTATCAGCCCGACTCCGCCCCGAGCGCGCTCCTCATAATAGCGGATCATCCGCTCGGTCGGCGTGCCGTCGACCTGCCCGAGAGAGAACTCGGCGGCGTTCATGACTATGCGGTTTTTGACGGTCATCGTCCCGATGTTTTTCGGGGTGAACAAAACGTCGTACATTATTTACCCATCCCCCGGAGCTTGGTTTTGAACCGTTCGAGCTTGGCTGTCTCCAGCGCCCAGTAGACGGTCCGCACCGGCGGGCAGATACCCATCAGTACCTTTGAAAGACCGAACAGCGGCGACGGGGAGACGAACTTTTTGCCGGTATCGAGCCCGCGGACCATCTTTTTCGCGACGACCTCGGGCTTCTGCACCGGGAAGGGCTTTTCGAACTCGACCGGGTTCGCCACGCGGAAGAAATTCGTGTCCGTCGCGACGGGGTACAGGCAGGTAAGGGTCAGGTTTTCGGGTTTTTCGAGGCGTATCGCCTCCTGAAAACCGTGCAGGCCGAATTTTGAAGCGGAGTAGATAGCGTAGCCGGGCATCGCCATCTGCCCTATCGCGCTGACGGTATAAGCCAGATGCCCGGGCTGCCCGTTGAGGTGGTGCAGGTACTTCG